>JAYVLW010001012.1:0-7188 GCA_043759315.1 Myxococcales bacterium | reverse complement strand
GCGCGGAGGACGTTGCGGTGGGCGACGTGGAGCGGGGAAGGCTTCGTGGTCACGCCTTCCAGGCCAGCATCATCCATGCCGGAGTCGCATCAGCGAATGACGCCCCGCGCGAGGTCTGGCCCCAGCTCGATGACCACGTTCTCCGGGCTCCACGCGACCCGCGTCTCGCCCGTTCGCTCGCGGTGGACCTCGGCCCGGCTGGTCGGCGCCGCTGCGAGCGCGAACGACGTGACGATCTTCCCCGACGCGAGCGTCATCTGGATCGGCTTCTCGTCGACCGCGATCACCGCGAGGCCGCCGCGTACGGCGAGCTCGACGATGCGGCCGGAGATGACCACGGCGGCCGTCGAGTCTGGCCTGGCGCCGCCCTCCGGGGTCTCGCGCGCGACGATCGCCTCGAACGGGATCTCCGGCGCAGGCGCGCCGAGCTCGAGGCTGCGCAGGAGGCGATCGAGGTCGTGCCCGATCGCCATCGCACGCCCGCCGACGTGGTCGTCCCGCGGCGCAGGCGGCCTGGACACGTCCGCCGCGTACCCCGCGAGGCGCTCGGCGAGCGCTGGATCGAGGATCTCGCGCGCCGCGAGATCATGAAACGCTGCCCGTGCATCGTCGACGGCCGCGTGCTCGCACGCGAGGTCACACGCGAGCTGCGTCGCGCGCCGGAGCGTGGTCACCGGCTCGGCGGAGGGCGACGTGCCGATGATGTGCCGCAGCTTGCGAAGCTGGCGACCCAGCTGGGTGAACCGTCCCGTCATCCGACACATGTCGCCCATGAGCGTGCCGCCTGCAACATCTGCGGCCAGCCTCCTTGGCTCCTTGGGGCGTGGCCTCACGGGCGGTCTGGTTCATCGTGGCTCGACCGTAGCCGATATGTTATGCTTATGTTATGTCCATTCGGCGGATCACCCTCAGCGTCCCCGAGCAGGTCGCCGTCAAGCTGAAGAAGGCGGCCGGCACAACACCCGTTTCCGCATGGGTCACGCAGCTCATCGAGGACCATCTCGATGACGTGGAGCTCGAGCGCCAGTGGCGTGAGTTCTATGCCGACGTCGCACCTACGCGCGAGGACGCGCGACGCGCCGAGGCCAAGCTGAAGCGGCTCCTTCGGCCTCCGCGCCGGCGCGGCGCAGCATGAGCGGGCGACCCGGGGTTGTCCTCGACGCCGGAGCATTCATCCAGCTCGAGCGACGTGATCGGACCATGGTCAGGCTCGCTCAGCTGTTCGTCGATACGCAGACGCCGCTTGTCACGTCCGCCGCCGTGGTAGCGCAGGTGTGGCGTGGAGGTGAGGGACGACAGGTGCCGGTCGCGTTTCTACTCCGGCGTGTCACCGTCGTCGACCTCACGCTGCCGGTCGCCAGAGTGCTCGGCCGCATGCTGGGCGCGAGCGCGACCTCTGACCCGATCGACGCGCACGTCGTGTTTCTCGCGAGGGAACGCGACTGGCCCGTGTTGACCTCCGATCCTTCCGATCTCCTCACCCTCGATCCGGCGGTCATCGTCGAGGAGATCTAAAAACACGCGAGCTGCGTCGCGCGCCTGAGCGTGGTCACCGGCTCGGCGGAGGGAACTACTTGAGGCGAGACAGCTTCGACCTGAGGCCTGCGAGCGCGGCTGCGCGGACCGCGTCGTCGGGACTCGCAGCCACGATCTTCTCCCGGACCACGAGCGCTGCCCGATACACCGCGCGCGCTCCCGCGCGATCGTTCGACGCGAGCAACGCATCTCCAAGCGATGTCCTGACAAGCGCGAGAGCGTCCTGGCTGTCCACGTCGGTCGGGCTGCCCGCGATGTGCTTCTCGCGCAGCGCGAGGCTCGCGGACAGCGCATCGATGGCTTCCCGAGTGTGCCCTGTCGCGAGCAGTGCATCGCCGACCTTCATGTGGCAGTACGCGAGGTCGTCGAGCGCACGCAGGTTGCTCGGATCTTTGTCGAACAAGGCCTGGCACACCGCGAGCTCCTCCCGGTAGGTCGCCAGTGCCCCTGTCAGGTCGCGTGCAGCGGCAAGCGTGTCTCCTACCTTCTCCAGGCTGATCATGATGTCTCGCTGCGCGCCCGCGTTCTTGGGGTCCTTGGCCGCGAGCGCGCGCGCGATGTCGAGGGTCTTGCGTTGAGATGCGGTCGCGCCTTTCGTGTCGCCGGTCGCGAGCTGAACATCGCCCAGCTTCTCGTAGGCGACCGACACATCGCGCAGCGCGGCGGCGCTGGAGGAATCGACACGCATCAGCTTCTCCGACGAGTCAACCGAAGCCTCGTACTGGGCAAGGGCACCGGCTTTGTCACCCTTCGCGAGGAGCATGTCGCCGAGCTTGACCTGGGCGATGGTGACGTGACGCCGGGCGAGGGCATGGCTCGGATCCTTCCCCAGTACCGCGGTCGAGATCGCGAGCTCCAGTCGGTGTTCGACCAATGCGCCGTCGAGATCTCCCAGCTGGCGAAGGAGCTCGCCGAGCTTCATGTGGTGCTGGGCGAGATCGGTCTGCCAGGTGACGTTGCTCGGATCGCGGTCTGCGAGCTGCTGAACGCGTGCCGTCGCGGAGCGCTGGGACGCGAGCGCTCCCGCGAGGTCGCCCGACAACCTGAGCGCTCGAGCGATCGCCTCGTCGACCACGGCGACGTCGTGTTGCCACGGTGCGTTGCTGGGATCCGTCGCCGCGAGGACGTCGGCGATTGCGTGTGCGGCGCGATACTCCGCGAGCGCGTCGGCGAGCTTTCCCTGCTGCTCTAGCACGCGACCCAGGCGGTTGTGGCCAACGCCCACTTCCCGCCGGAGCTCCGTGTTGGTGCGCTCGGCGTCGCTCAGCCGCAGCTGGATCGCCAGTGCGGCGCGGTATTCGTCGACCGCAGTGGCCACATCACCCAGATCCTCGGAAAGCAGCTTGCCCGCGGCGAGCCGGGAGTTTGCGAGCGAGATCTGGTCCTGCGCCGAGGACGCACCTTCCGCGACCATGGCTTCGAGGAGGGTCCGTGCAAGACGGTGCTCGACGAGCGCGACCTTCGCTTCGCCGTGGGCGTCGAGGACGTGCCCGAGCGCGGTGTGCGCCGCGGCGCGCTCGACACGAACGTCCCGGGACGTCGAGGTCGCGAGGCTGTCCGCCAGCGCGGTCGCACGCCGGGCCGTCGCGAAAGCGGGCTCGAGGCTTCCTTGCATGCGCTGGACGTCCGCGACGGCCCGCAGCGCCGCGAGCAATCCGCGCTGCGCTCGCTCGTCGGGGTTGGTCGCGACCAGCGTCTCTGCAATCGCGAGCGCGGCCAACCGTTGCGTCAGTGCGCCCGGGAGATCGCCCTGGTCGGCGAGTACGTCGGCGATCTGTCCGAGTGCTTGCGCGCGGCGACGCCGGGCTTCGGGGGCCGAGCCTGCGCTGTCGGCGTAGTACGAGCCGGCCTTGCGCGCGACGCTCGCGAGCAGGTCCAGCTTGCCGAGCGGTTTGAGCTTGTCGCGCAGATCGCCGAGCATGAATCCGAGCAGGTCCTCGAGTTGCTCGCGGTGCTTCGCAGCATCCTCCCGCGCGACCTCCGTCCTCGTCTGCTCCTCGATGATCCGGCGTACCCCGATCGCGCCCAGCGCGGCGAGCACGAGGACCGCGATCGCGGTGATCGCGACGGGAGCCCGGTGACGCCGCAGCCAGCGTGCGACCAGCTGCCGGGTCGTGTACTGGTGCGCCCCGACAAGCTGACCGGTCTGGAACCGCTTCAGATCGTCGGCAAGGTCGCGAGCGTCGGCGTAGCGTTGCTTGTGATCCCGCGCCATCGCCTTGTCGACGATCGCCAGCAGGTCGGGCGGCACACCGGTGACCAGGGTCGCGAGCGAGGGCGGCGGCGCGGCGAGGACATCCGCGAGGATGGGCTTGGTACCCCTCGCGTGATACGGCGCCTGACCTGCGAGCACGTGATAGAGCATCGCGCCCAGGGCATAGACGTCGCAGCGCGCATCGACCGGCTCGCCACGTGCCCGCTCGAGGGACATGAACCCGGGAGTCCCCATCACATCTCCGATCTCGGTCTCGCCCGGGCGCGCTTCTTCGCGACGATACGGTCCGTCTCCCTGCTGTCCGCGATCGTCAACGCCGTCGCTCAACTCCTTGGCGAGGCCCCAGTCGATGACGACGGTCTCGCCGAAGTCGCCAACGAGGACGTTCGCCGGTTTCAGGTCGCGATGGATGACGTGCATGTTGTGGGCATACGCCAGCGCTTCGGTCGCGGCGATCACGTTCGGGAGGAGGGCCATCCGCTCGCCGAGCGTTGCCTTGCGGCGGATGGCCTTGTCGAGGGACTCGCCGGCGACCAGCTTCATCGCAAAGAATGGCTCGCCGTCGGTCCACCGTCCGGCCTCGATCACGTTGACGATGTTCGGATGCTGGAGCTGGGCGGTGATCCTGGCCTCGCGTTCGAACCGGGCGCGTAGATCCGCCGAGCGCGAGAGGAGCTGCTTGATCGCGACGATGCGTCCGAGGCGATGATCCCGCGCCTCGAAGATCCGCCCCATGCCGCCTGCGGCGATCTCGCGGCCGAGCGTGTAGTGATCCGGGGCGACCTGCACCAGGTCCTGGACGTCATCGCGATCCTGCGGCTTCTCGGATCTTTGCGAGCGTGGTCCGCCGCTCCCGACCCGCACCGTGTTGGGCTCGGCGCCTTGCTCGGCCAGGGTGCGGTCGTCTCGATCGTTCCCCATCAGGCGATCATCCCACGAGGCCAGGGGCGCGACGGCGACAATTTAGGATCCCCGACCGACGTTGGCGGGAGCCCCGACCGACGTTGCCGTCGCAGAACAACGGCCCGAGTGAGCAGGCTGCCGATCCGATAACTACGATCACGCCGACGCGGTCACCAGCGGCTCGTCCGCAGCTGTGAGCCGAACCACGCCGCAACGACGCCCGCGCGGTTACGCGGACGTCGAAGAATCGACGAAGATGGATTCGCTGTCAGGCAGGTCAGACAGGCGACGGTGCGGTAGGAACGTTGGCGAAGCGACGTAGCCAGTAGGTGCCTGCCGGGAACACGACGGGGATCCCGGCGAGCCAGTCGCGGCGTGCGGCCTTGTACTCTGCAACGAAGGCCTTGTTGCGCTGGAGCGCCTCGATGCGGTGCCACTTGCTGCGTGCGGCAACCCGCGGGTTGAGGGTGCGGCGGGGCTCGTGCGACGTCGGGGAGTCGCGCCACGACTGTCGAAGGACGCGTGCACGACCCACGACGCGACGGCCGGTCTCGGCGCGCTCCTGGCGCTTCTGGTCCTCGACGGCGGCGACGCCCTTCTTGACCTCGTTGCGGAACTCGTCGGGTTCTCGCGACGCGACTAGTACCGCAAAGACTCGGTCGCGGTGGGGACGATGGTCCAGGGCGTCGCCAAGCTTCTCGAGGACGTTGCCGAAGGGGTCACGATCTGTGTCGAAGGAATCGTCGAAGACGAGGTTGCGCGTGAGATAGTTCGCCCGTGAGGGCGGCCGGCGTACTGGTTCTCGCGATCGCGAGCGGCTGCTTCGCGATGTCGCCGGTGATGACGTTCGGCGGCGGCAAGAGCAAGACCGAGGCGCAGCGCGACATGGCGACGAAGATGACGCCGCCGGCGCTCGTGGTCGATGCCGAGTGGGCGGGCGCGGTGACCACCGCGAAGATCCGCGTCTATGCGGACGATGACTTTCGCGCGCAGAACGTGCACTGGCAGCAGACGTTCCAGGCGCAGCTCGACTACGCGAACGAAGTGCTCGGCTCGCTGTTCGGCGTGAAGCTCGACGCCGAGTACCGGACCTGGAACCGGCGCCAGGTTGGCGGGACCTTGTCGGATGGTCTCGCCGAGCTGATCAAGCTCGATCCAGGTGGGGATGTGATGACGGTGGTGGGGCTGACCTCGTCGCTCAGCCTGGTGGCGGCAACGTTCGAGCAGATCGGATACGCGAGTGTGCCCGGCCGGCACCTGATGCTGCGGGGCTACGCGGACGTCGGCGAGAAGAAGACGTTCGAAGCCGCGTTCAAGGAGCTCAAGCCCGAGGAGCGCTTGGCGCTGTACGAAGGGCGACGTCGGCACAAGACAGCGGCGCTGCTGCTGCACGAGCTCGGGCACAACTGGGGCGCTCATCATCGCGACGAGGCCGATACGCTGATGAGCCCGCAGTACTCGGAGCGCACGACAGGGTTCGATGCCGCGAGCCGCGAGACGATCCTCGCGAGCATCGATGCGCGCCTGCACCGCCCGCCGCGCCAGGCGGTCCGCGCCTCGACGACGGTCGCCGCCGCACCCGTGCCGATCGACGGGCACACGACGCTGGTGATCGCGATCGACGCCGCGGGCCGCAGCCTGATCGGGGGCAACGTGGTCGATGACGACACGCTCGCCGGTCTGCTTCGCATGAGCTACGACGATGACCATGACACGGTGATCATCGTGCGCCCCGAGCGCGGCGCGCCGGCGGCGGCGGTGACCAAGGCGGCGGAGCGTGCGAAGGCGGCGGGCCTGGTGCGCGTGTCGACCGTGCCCACGAGCTGAGCTACTTCGCGACGGTGATCGCGACGGGTGCCCGTCAGCCCAGATCAGCTGGCGAGCTTGCGGTTCGTTCGGCGGTAGAACACCGAGATCGCGATGCAGTGGAACGACGCATCGCTCGACTGGGTCACGATGATCTCGGTCAGCTGGTTCTCGGGGGCTCCGCGATCCAGTTCGTGACCTTCTCGCCGATCACACCGCGGTCCGCGAACATCGAAACGGTGCTCGAGCTCCTCGTTTCACGACTACTCGTCGAACGCGCAGGTCCCGCTGGTCTCGGCGTCCAAGCTCCAAGGCCACTGCTTCCCGGGTTCGACCGACCCGGGCGACCAACCCGGTCAGCTGTTCTCGTTCCGGTGTCAGCAGCCCGCGTCGTTCGTGTGGGGCACCGAGGTCGTCGACTTCTTCGTCGCGCATCCGCGCTGAGATGCGAATTCGCACTACGCTCTCCGCATGGCAGGCCTCGACCTCGACGTCCTGACGCGCGCGGTGCGAAGCGCCATCGAGGAGACGCACGCGGAGTACGCGCAGATGCCGTTCTTCGTGCGCCCGATGGTGCGCCGCGGCTTCGCGAAGCGGACCGGGCACGATCTCGCACAGTGGCGACGCCTGCTCGATGCGGCCGCACATGGGACCGTACCGCCGGAGCTCGGAGCGGCGCTCGCGCGGCTCGCCGCTCACTACGACACGGCACCGGAGCGCGCGAAGCG
>JAYVLW010001011.1:0-9143 GCA_043759315.1 Myxococcales bacterium | reverse complement strand
AACACCGACGGCGCCGGGCGGGAGAACGCTCGAGTGATAGAACAGGGCCAGGTCACCGACCTCCATCTTGCGCATGTGGAAGCGCGCGAACGTGCTGCGCACGCCGCTCCATGGCTCGACCTTCACTCGCTCGAGGTCCGCGATCGAGAACGTGTCGGGCTCCGACTTCATCAACCAGTAGTGGGCGCCTCGCGGGCCGGGCGCATCACTCACGAGCTCGCTCCCACGGGCACGCCGACCTCGAGCGTGGAGATGGGTACCTCCGATGTCGCGGCGCGGACCTCGTCGGCGAAGCCGGTCAGGTTGACGTTGAACGAGAACTTGCTGGGTTCGCCGAGGGGGACAAAGAAGTTGTCGTAGTGCGTGGGCACGATCAGCTTCGGCTGCACGGCGCGGATGATCCGCTGGAAGTACCCCGTGGTGAACCGGCGGCCCGAGATGCCGGCGAGCAGCACGTCGACGTTCTTGTCGTGGATCTCCTCCTCGATCAGATCGCAGGAGCCCTGGTGATAGAGCCGCACCCCCGCGACCTCGACGAGGAGGCCCCAGACCTGGCCGCACTTGTACGCCTGCGGCGTCAGGTGATCGACGTGATCGCAGGTCAGCTCGCCGGAGTACGGGATGCCGAGGCCGAGCTGCAGCTTCGAGTGCAGGCTGGGAACGAAGTGGAACCGGAATGGACCCACGTGGTGATCGACGTGCGGGGTGACGATCACGCTCTGCTCGCCGAGCCCGTGCAGCCCCATCAGGTGGTGCAGCGACTGCGAGCCATAGACCTTGCAGCCGAACTTCTTCGCGATCGCCGGGACGTCCAGCGCGTGGTCGAAGTGCGTGTGGCCAACGAGGACTGCGTCGGCGGCGTCGATCCAGCGCTCGACCGCGGCCTCCGAGGGCGGCACGACCTTGCGACGCACGAGCTCGCCAAGCGTGAGCCGCGTGACATAGGGGTCGATCCAGATCACCGTGCCCTGGTAGGCGAGGCGAAACCCGGCCGTCCCGAACCAGGTCAGCGTGAGGCCCAGCGGCAGAGGCGACCTCTCGGGCGCCCACGCGAGCTGCTGCGCTGTTAGCTGATCGCTCGTATGTTGGCGGCGCGCGGTCGCCAGGTACGCGAGACCCGAACCGATGTGACCGAGAGGGCCGAGCACGTCATCACTTTACTCCGCTCCCGACTCCCGCACGCCATCCCCCGGCGCTACAACGGCGCCATGGCCTTTTCCCTTCCCGAGCTCCCCTGGGCACCCGATGCGCTCCACCCCACGATGTCGAAGGAGACGATCGAGTACCACCATGGCAAGCACCACAAGACGTACGTCGATAACCTGAACAAGTTCGCCCCTGGCACCAAGTACGAGAACCTGTCGCTCGACGACGTCATCAAGCAGTCGCGCGCCGATGGCGACAAGAAGATCTTCAACAACTCGGCCCAGATCTGGAACCACACGTTCTTCTGGCACTGCCTCGCAGCGAAGGCCGGCGGTACCCCGACCGGCAACATCGCTGCCGCGATCGACAAGGCGTTCGGAAGCTTCGATGCCTTCAAGGCGAAGTTCACAGAGGCCGCCCTCGGCCAGTTCGGCTCTGGCTGGGCGTGGCTCGTGAAGACCGCGGACGGATCGGTGGCGATCGAGACCACCTCGAATGCCGAGACCCCGTTCGGTCAGGCCGGCAAGACGCCCGTGCTGACGCTCGACGTGTGGGAGCACGCGTACTACATCGACCACCGCAACGCGCGCGCGAAGTTCGTCGAAGCGTGGTGGACGCTCGTGAACTGGGACTTCGCGAACAAGAACCTCGCGTAGCCCACGCGGTATCGTCCTGGAATGGACGACCACGGCGACGATACCGACCTCGCGACCATCGATGGCCGCCCGACGGCCGCCGGTGGCGAGACCGCGCGTGAGTCCGTGCGACGCGTGTCGACCGATCGCTACCGGGTGATCAACCGCCTGGGTAAAGGCGGGATGGGCGAGGTCATGCTCGTCCGCGACGGAAACATCGGACGCGAGGTCGCGCTCAAGCGGATCCGCAAGGCCGATCCGAGCGAGCGCGTGATCGATCGCTTCCTGCGGGAGGCCTCGATCCAGGGCCGCCTCGAGCATCCGGCGATCGTGCCGCTCTACGATCTGGGCCGCGATCACTCGGGCCAGCCCTTCTTCACGATGAAGAAGCTGACCGGCACCACGCTGTCGAAGCTCCTCGGCAAGGCAGGCGCCGATGTCACGGTGCAGCGCCTGTTGCGCGCGTTCGTCGAGGTCTGCCTCGCGGTCGAGTTCGCGCACGTGCGCGGCATCGTCCACCGCGATCTCAAGCCCGACAACATCGTGCTCGGCGACTTCGGCGAGGTCTACGTCCTCGACTGGGGCGTCGCGAAGGTGATCGGCGAGGCCGACGAGTTCGCGGACGTGGCGAGCGGCTCCTCCGAGGACAACGAGGCGCTCGCCACGCTACCCGGCATGCAGGTGGGAACCCCCGGGTACATGGCGCCGGAGCAGGTGCGCGGCGACGTTGATCTCGATGCGCGCGCCGACGTCTACGCCCTCGGGTGCATGCTGTTCGAGATCCTGACGCGCACGATGCTGCATCCGCCAGGCAAGCTCGGGCTCGCGAGCGCGCTCTCGGGTGTGGACGCGAAACCCTCGGACCGCGCACCGGATCGCAGCATCGCACCCGAGCTCGATGAGCTGTGTGTGCAGGCAACGCACGTCGATCGCGATCGGCGCATGCAGACCGCACGCGAGCTCGGCGATCGCGTGCAGCAGTACCTCGATGGCGACCGCGATCTCGTCGCGCGCCAGAAGCTCGCGCGCGAGCACCTGGCGACGGCTCAGACCGCGTTCTCCGGTGAGCAGCGCAGCCTCGCGATGCGCGAAGCCGGTAGTGCACTCGCGCTGGATCCCACGCTGACCGCCGCCGCCGAGCTGGTGGGCCGCCTCATGCTCGAGCCGCCGAAGACCACGCCGCCCGAGGTCGACGCCGCGATCCTCGACGACGACGTGAAGACCATGCAGGGAAACGCGCGCATCGGCATCTCCGCGTACGTCGCGTTCTTCGCGTTCATGCCGCTGGTGTGGTGGATCGCGCCGCAGGGCTCGCCGTGGGTCCTCGCGATCTCGGTGCTGATCCTCGTCAACATGGCGATCTGCTACTGGGGCTCGCGGGTCAACCCGATCGGCCGCGAGGGCATCATCGGAATCTCGAACGCGGTGCTGCTCGCGGTCACCGCGCGCATGTACACGCCGTTCCTGATCGCGCCGGGCCTTGCCGCGATGTCGGCCATGGCGATCATGTTCACGCCCACCCGCTCGCGCCTGACCTCGATGGCAGGCATGGTCGGGCTCCCCGCGCTCGCGGTGCTCGGGCCGTTCCTGCTCGAGCGATTCGGCGTGCTGCCGCTGACCACCACCGTCGATCAGCGCGGCATCCTGCTCGACGCCGTCGCGGTCGCGGGCGACGAGACCGCGACGCTGGTGGTCGCCGCGCTCTACGTGCTCGGCCTGATCCTCGCCGCCGCCGGCATGGCGAGCGGGATGCGATCACGCGAGCGCGCGGCGAAGAAGATCCTGCACCTGCAGGCATGGCAGTTGCGGCAGCTGGTGCGGCAGTAGCGCAGGAATGGCCGTGGCGCCGACGTGCGTGCCGACGTCACACGGCGAAGCGCGCGAGCAGCCGCTTCGAGCGCGGCATCCGCGTGAGCAGCGCGATCACGACCGTGGTGAGCAGCGCCTGGTGCGCGCGGCCGGTCACGACGTTCGGCGCGGCGGGCGGAGGCGCGAGCGCCGCGCGAACGGCCCGCAGGATCGAGGTGGCGGCGGCGGGCAGCGCGGAGGGCGCGGGGAGCGCCTTCCGGGCGTCGCGCATGGCGAGCTCGGCCTGTGCCGCGGCGAGCTGGACCGGGGTGGCGCGAGCGACCGCGCGCGCGAGCTGCTCGGCGGCGGCGATGACGTCCTCGGTAGGATCGGTCGGTGCACCGGGCCGAACGCCGCACGTCGGGCACGCTGCCTGTTTCGTGACGTTGAACGCGCACTGGCAGGACGGGCAGTGGAGATAGCTCATGGCCAGGTTCGACCTTCGGGGCGCGGGCCTCGGGGGGCAAGTTTTGGGCTCGCAGGAGGGGGCGAGCGCTGTGGCCGCTAACGGCCGGTTGCACCTCGTCTAGTGCAGGCGACGCCGATCCCCGGCCGCGCACCCAGGAGTCGCGCACTTGCGGGTGGAGCGCCGCTTGCTCTGGCCACGAGGCGTGTACCGCCTCCTGCTCGCAACCGCCCTCGCCGCCTGCCACGCCGGCGGCGCCGGGCGCAGCCCCGTGGCGGTGACCTGCGCCCCGGATCGGATCGGCGCGGTGATCGTCACCGGGGCGTCGCGGGAGGAGCTGGCGCCGCTGACGGTGCTCGAGGGGACGCTCGACGACCCGGAGCGCACCGAGCGGATCGCCGGCATGGCCCTCGAGGGTCTCCGGGCGCAGGGCCATGCCAGGGCGACCCTCAGCGTGACGCGCGGGGCCGGCTGCGGCGTCGAGCTGCACGCGGCCGTGGTGCGTGGGCCGAAGTACCGCATCGCCCGCATCACGTTCGAGACCGACGACGAGTTCCCCGCGGCGCAGCGCCGGGCGGTGCTCGAGGATGGGCTCGGTACCGTCAACACGGTGGGCGGGACGTATATCTCGTATCGCCTGCAGCGCGCGCTCAAGGAGCTGAAGCGCCGCTACGCCGATGCTGGCTGGGTCGGTGTGACGATCGCGGCGCCGCGCATCGAGCTCGCCGGCACGACGATCGCGCTGACCATCCCGGTGACGAGCGGGCCGCGGTTCACGATCGGCACGATCCGCGCGATCGGCGCCGGCAAGGAGGCGCGAGCGACGGTCCTCGATGCTCTCGGGCTGCGCGAGGGATCGTACTTCGATCGCAGCGAGGTCCGCGCGGGTGTCGAGCGCGCGCAGCGCCTCCTCGATCGCAAGATCCAGCTGCGCGTCCAGGTCGCCCCCGATCGCACGGAGATCGACGTCGACGCCATCGTGGAGGCCCCGTGATCCGCGGAGCCGCACTCGCCCTTCTCCTGGCGAGCGCGTGCACGCGGCCCCAGTACCTCGGCGCGGCGATGCCCGAGCCCTGCCACGCGAAGGACATGGATGCGTGCCTCGGGTGGATGGTCGAGCGCGACCTGACCGCGGCCGAGGTCGGCGGCTATGACGACGTGGCGCTGCGCGCATACGTGCAGCGCGTCGTGGATCGCCTGACGCGGGGCTCGTCGCTGACGAAGGCGCCGCGTGTGCTGCTGGCGGATCGCGATGGCACGTATGCGACGGTCGGTGGGCGGATCGTGGTTGCGCGGTCCACGCTCGAGAAGCTCGGCTCCGAAGCGGAGCTCGCCGGGATCCTCGCGCACGAGATGGCGCACCTCGAGGGCAAGCACACCGTGGCCTCGCTGTTCGGGCCGCACCCGGACGAGGACTGGCTCGTGATGCGGCGCGACGCGGAGGCGATCGCCGACGAGCGCGCCGTCTTACTACTCGAGCGCGCCGGCTACGCACCGGTGGCGATGGCGCGCGCTCTGGCCAACGTCCTCACGATCGAGGACGAGGAGCACCCGGCGAAGCAGCAGCGGATCGCGCGCGCCCGTGCGCTCGCGCAGGGGCGCGCCGGCTTCGAGGGCAAGGACGAGCTGTACACGCACGTCGCCGGCATGGTGGTCGGCCGCGATCCGCGTGGGGGTGTGCGGATCGGCGACGCGTGGGTGATCTCGTCGCTCGGGATCGCGTTCGACCTCCATGACGACGACCTCGTACGTGCGGCGGATGACTTGCTCGTGCTCCGCCGCGGCCAGGTCACACTCACCGGATACGTGCTCGGAGGGCCGTGGGCGCGCGAGCTCATCGAGACCCTCGATGAGCGTGACGCGCGCGTGACCGCGCTCGGCCGGGTCACCGCGGGCACCATCGCGCAGCGCAGCACCACCGACGACAGCCCCCTGGGCAAGCTGCAGCGCGCTGTGCGCGCCACCCTGCCCCAGCCGGCGCCTGGCGCGCGGGTGGCGATCCTCGAACGCGAGCGCGGCGCGGTGATCTTCGAGATCGCGGGCCGCCGCCAGCCGAGGCTGGGGCTGCGCGCTGCGACCGAGGACGAGCTCGACGCTTCGGAGCCCGCGCGCGTCGAGATCGTCCATGCCCGGAACAGCGGCTCGATCGCTTCGCTGCACGCGTGCCGCGGTGCGCTGCTCGACGATCCGGATCGCGTGGTCGCCTCGGGCGAGGCGATCAAGTGCGCGGATCGGCGGCCGCTCGAGCGCCCGACGGAGGCGTCCGACGCGGCGGCAGCGGAAACTCGACGCGATGAATAGTGCCGAGCTCCGGGCACACCAGCAACACGCCTTCGGCGCCGTACGCAACGGAGAACGCCACGTGGTACTCGAGGAGCTGCCGGCGCGTGGCGGCCGTGGACAGCCGCGGTGCCTCCTCGCCGGTCTTGACCTCGGCGACCAGGAGCTCGCCGTCGACCTCGACCAGGTAGTCCGCGCGGAGCTCGAGCTCCTGCGGCTCGCCATCGACGAGCGGCGACCACCAGATCCGCGCCTGCTTCGCGACGATCGTGTACCCCGCCGCACGTAGCATGTGCGCCGCGCCATCTTCTCCCGCGCCGGCACGCGCCGCCCGCGCCTTCGCGCGCCACGTGCCGCGCCAGCCGCGGATCCAGCGTGCGACCACCAGGGCGACGAGGGCGCCAACGAGTACCGCGAGCGCGAGCACGACGGGATCTCGCGTCATCTCCGGATCATCGCGGATCCGTCTGACGTCTGGCCGCGCCTGGACCGGTGTCAGGTCGGGCGGCGACGACGACGCATCGCGAGGAGCGCGATCGCCAGCGCCGCGCCGGAGGTGCCACCGGCGGTCGAACAACCGCCATCGCCACCTGGATCGGGGCCCGGCGGTTCGCCATCCAGCGACGTGATCCGCACCGCGTCGAACACGAGCTTCTGCATCGCGGTGCCGGTGTTGTCGCCGAGCTCGACGTGCTCGTCGCCGGTGCCCGCGAGGTCATAGTCACCGAGCAGCGTCCACCCTTCGATGGCCGTCTGATCGACCGTCACGGTGTCGGTGGTCCCCGCGTGCGCGACGCGGTAGGCCGCCTTCGTCGCACCGCCGCCGCTGACGTAGGCCTCGATCCGGTAGCGCCCCGCGGGCGCGCCGATCAACAGCCACTGCGCATAGTTCTTCACCGTGGCGCTCGCGGTGCTGTTCGTCCACTCGGAGCTGTCGGCGTAGCCGGTCGCGTCCGCGCGCCAGTAGCGCGGATCGCCCGCGGCGACGTAGCAGGCGCTGCGCTGATCGATCACGCCATCCGGGGGGAGCGATGCGCAGCGATCGGCGGTGCGCCAGAAGTCGCCGCCGAACTCGGCGTAGATGGCGATCGCATTGTCGCGGTAGCCCTTCGCGCGCGACGTGCAGGTGGCGCTCGTCGTGCAGCAACCGTTGTAGCGGCACGCCAGGAACTTCGCCCACTCCTCGGTCCTCGGATCGCCTGCGACGAGTGGCACGCTGTTCATGTAGCTCATCGCGGTGCCCCAGCTCGACACGCTCGCGATGTCCTGAGCCAGGCGGGTGGCGACAAAGTTCACCGCCTGCGCCGTGTTGCCCTCGACGGTCAAGATCGTCGGCCCGTAGGTCGCCACGGTCTGCGCGTACGTGCCCGCGTCGAACTGGAACATGCCGAGGCCGCCCTGCATGTCGGCGCAGGGGCCGTCGGCGCCGCCCGCGATGATCGGGCCGCCACAGGACGGCGAGTCCGGGCCGGGGCAGGCGAACGACACCTCCGAGAAGCAGTGCGCGAGCCCGGTCTCGCTGATCGCGATGCCGCCGAGCAGCGCCGCGTTGAACATGCCCATCTCGGCGGCTGAGTCGCGGATCAAGGTCGCGCGCTCGCGGCGCACCGCGGCCGACAGCTCGTGCTCCGTGGTGCTATCGGCCACGGGTTCCGCGCATGCCCCGAACACGAGGCACGCGGCGAGCGCTGCGCGAAGGACCACCACGGCCCACTACTGTATCCCACCCGAAACGGCCAACGCCACCAGGGAGAAGGGGGCCCCTGGTGGCGCTGTACGGCGTCGACTACCGACGCGAGTCTTACCGACGGCGCAGTTGCCGCTGACGCGTCGGGAGCTGGGTGGTCATGGTATCGGCCGGCGCCTCGCCGAGCTTGGCCTTGATCATCGTACGACCGGAGGTCTTGCGGGCGACCTCGAGCTCGACGGTGGTTCCCGGCTTGTAGGTCGCGATCAGGTTGTGCAGCACCTCGCTCGAGCGCACCTCCGTGCCGTTGATCCCGGTCACGACGTCGCCTTCGACGAGCCCGGCCTTCGACGCGGGGCTACCGTCCTGCACGCCAGCGATCAGCGCGCCGCGGTTCGTTGCGAGCATCTGCTGTCGGGCGAGCTGCGGGTTCACCGTGGCGATGTTCACGCCGAGGTAGCCGCGCGAGACCTTTCCGTCCTTCACGAGCATGTCCATGATGGGGCTCGCCATGTTGCTCGGGATCGCGTAGCCGATGCCCGCGTAGCCGCCCGTCGGAGAGGCGATCGCCGTGTTGATGCCAACCAGCTCGCCCCTGAGGTTGACGAGCGCGCCGCCCGAGTTGCCCGGGTTGATCGCCGCGTCCGTCTGGATGAAGTCCTCGTACTCCTCGATGCCCATCGCGCTGCGGCCCTTCGCCGACACGATGCCCATCGTCACGCTCTTGCCCACGCCGAACGGATCGCCGACCGCGAGCACGACCTCGCCGAGGCGGAGCTTGCCCGAGTCCCCGAACGCGAGCGGCTTGAGCACGGGGATCTTGCCCTCGAGCTGGATCACCGCGAGGTCTGCCTTCGGATCGGTGCCGATCACCTTCGCGGTGAAGTCGGTCCCGTCATGCAGCGTGACCGTGATCTCCTTCGCGCCGCGGACCACGTGCGCGTTCGTCAAGATGCGGCCGCCGGGCGTGACCACCACGCCGGAGCCCTTGCTCTCCTGCTGGCGCAGCGACGGCCGGCCCCAGTCGGGAGAATCGGGATCGGTGAAGAACGGATCGTAGTTCGCCGGCCCTGCCGTCACGCTCTTCGACGAGATGTTCACGACCGAGTCGACGACGCGCTCGGCGACATCGGGGATCGAG
>JAYVLW010001010.1:0-2988 GCA_043759315.1 Myxococcales bacterium | reverse complement strand
TCCCGCCGAACGGTGCCTGTGCGGTGGACACGAGCCCCTCGTTGATCCCGATCATGCCGGCCTCGATCGCTTCGGCCATCCGCTGCTGCCGCGCGCCATCGCGCGTGAACACGTAGGCGATCAGGCCGGCATCGGTGTCGTTCGCCTGCGTGATCGCCTCGGTCTCGGTCGCCGCCGTGCGCAGCCCGATCACCGGGCCGAACACCTCCGTCGTCCACAGCGCCATCTCGGCCGTGATGCCGGAGAGCACGATCGGGCGGATCAACCGTGAGCCATCGGGGACGCTGCCGAGCAGGAGCTGCGCGCCACGCCCGATCGCGTCCTCGACGAGAGCGCGGATCTTCGCGACGGCGCGGTCATCGATCACCGGGCCGATGTCGGTCCCAGGATCGCTACCGCGCCCGACGACGAGTTTGCGGACCGCCGCCACCAGCTTGTCCGTGAAGGCGTCGGCGATCGGCGCTTCGAGGATGAACCGGTTCGCCGCCACGCAGGTCTGGCCCGAGTTGCGGAACTTCGCGATCAGCGCGCCGCCGACCGCCGCATCGAGATCGGCGTCGGCGAGTACGACGAACGGCGCGTTGCCGCCCAGCTCGAGCGAGACCCTCTTGAGATCATCGGTGGCGTTCTTCGCGATCAGCTGGCCGACGGCGGTCGAGCCCGTGAAGCTGATCTTCCGGATCGCGGGATGCGCGAGCAACCGGCCTCCGATGTCCTTCGCGCGCGTGGTCGGGACCACGTTGAACACACCCTCCGGGATCCCGGCGGCGTCGCACAGCTCCGCGATCGCCAGCGTGCCCAGGGGCGTGAGCTCCGCGGGCTTCGCCACCACGGTGCACCCCGCGGCGAGCGCGGCACCGAGCTTGCGGGTCAGCATCGCGTACGGAAAGTTCCACGGCGTGACCACCGCCACCGGCCCGACGGGCTCTCGCACGGCGATCAGCCGTTGTGCGGGATGGCTCGCCGGGATGGTCTCGCCGTAGAGCCGCTCGGCCTCGCCGCCGAACCACGACAGGAAGCTGGCGGCGTAGCGGACCTCGGCGATCGATTCCTTGATCGGCTTGCCGTTCTCGCGCGTGCACAGCTCCGCGAGCCCGCGCTCGGCGGCGAGCATCCGATCCGCGACCTTGCGCAGCAACGCACCGCGCGCGGGACCGGGCGTCCGTTTCCACGTCGCGAACGCGGCGGCGGCCGACGCGACGGCGGCGTCCACCATCGCGTCGGTGCCTTCGGTGACCTGGGCGACGATCGTGTCATCGAACGGATCGGTGACCGCGAACCGCTTGTCACCGGCGACCCAGCGGCCTCCGATGAAGGCATCGCACTTGATGTCGCTCATCCGCGCACTATGCCATCTGCTATAGACGGTAGCGATGAGCGAGAACCGCCGCGTCGTCGTGATGTTCGGAGCCGTGCTCGCACTCGCAGGCGGCGGCCTCTACTACTTCGTCAAGATCCACCAGCCGAAGCAGCAGCGCGGCGTCGCCCAGCGCGAGATCGAGAGCTGGGAGCTACGGCTCGCCGCCGCGCACACCTGCCTGTTCGGCGACAAGCCCGCATCGGGGAAGCCCGGCGAGGCGATCGCGGTGCGCGAGCTCGCTCCCGATCCGTGGGATCGGGCGAGCTGCACGAAGCTCGTCGGCAAGCTGTCGCGGGGCATCGCCGACGACACGGGCTTGATGAAGGTCGAGCACGCGTGGATGACCGTCGACCGCGCGGCGGCGAAGGTCGCCACCGCGTTCGCGTCGCACGTCGATCCGGGCGGCGACACCATCGACAAGCGCGGCAAGGACTCTCCGCTTCCTGCCGCTCTGGACGAGCTCGAGACCGCGCGCGCCGAGCTGCGCGCCGCCGCCGCCATGGATCCGTACGTCGGCACGGTCACCGCTTCACTTCCCGCGGCCGAGGTCATCGCGGTGAAGGATGGCAACGATCGCGTCGCCTCGCTGACCGCGTGGCTGATTCCCTCGGCGGGCGGCACCGTCGCGTTCGGCGACGTGAAGACCAAGGGCGAGGTCCAGCTGACGCTCGTGCCCGGCGCCGCGCCGAGGGTGAGCAAGCTCCCGCCGGGCTCGCTGCGCGCGGTGCCTGAGCTCGCGTGGGGTGCGGCCGGCCTGCGCGAGCAAGTCGCGGTGGGACCTATCGACGACGCCGGCGCGTTCGGGGCGATGACCTCGTTTCCGGTCGAGCTCGGCGCGCGCGTGATGATCGCGGCGGGCACCGTGACCAACGGCCTCGTCGCGTATGCCGCGAGCAACCACCTCGTCGTCGCGCGCTCGACCGGCGCCGCGTTCGTCGCCGACAAGCCGCTCGAGGTCGGCCGCCTCACGTTCGCGCTCGACCCCGCGGGCCGCGGCCTCGTGGCGTGGTCGGCCCCGACCACCGATGGTCCGATGCGCGGCTTCCTCGCCACGGATGGCGCGCTGCCGAAGGTGGTGGAGCTCGGATCGGGATCCCCCGAACAGAGCTGCCTGACCCCGACGAAGGGCTGGATCGCCGGAACTGATGTGCTCGTGGCCTTCGATGCGGCCGGCGCCACGCCGCACGTGCTCCCCGAGCACGAGCTGCTCGGCTGCACCGCCGAGGGCGCCCTGCTCCACCACGACGGCAGCACCCACTACACGATCTGCGCCGACGGCTGCCGCGGTGCAGACCTGATCGCACTGCGCCCCACCAGCATCGCGACCATCGCGGGCGGCAAGGTCCACGCGATCCGCACGCGCGGACGCGTGGTCGGGGTGTGGACGGAGGGCGCACCGCCGCGGTTCTTCACGATCGACAAGCCGCTGACCCCGACCCTCGCGGCGTCCAACGGCAAGGTCATCGACGTGCTCGGCGAGACCGAGGACGGCGTGGTGGTCGTCCGCCTCCCGCTGTAGCGATAGCTACTCGCCGATCGGCAGCGCCACGGTCGCGATCGTCTTGCCCTGGTCCGGCGAGTACAGGAACACCCACTGCGCCTTGTCCGCGACGACGTCGACCTCGAGC
>JAYVLW010001009.1:0-3137 GCA_043759315.1 Myxococcales bacterium | reverse complement strand
GTCGATCCGACACCGCTGTACGGGGTGTCCAGCTCGAACGCTCGGTGGATCGGCGCGGAGGTCCACGAGGTCGACCTCTACCTGGAGCTGGCCAACCGCGCGGACACGATCGAGGTCGGAGGTCTCCTCACCACCCGGGCCGGGAGGGGCCCGACCCGCGATGTGGTGGTGATCTCGACCAAGTCGGTGGCTCGGCGGCGCGGCAAGGCCAGCGCGACCGAGGCGGGAAGCTCCGAGACGCTCGACGGAGGCGCCGGGACGCGTGACGGTAGCGGGAGCGCTACCCCGGACCGCGCCAAACCCTGAGGCCCTGTGGGTGTCCGGTGGGCCTACCCCTTTGCCACCACAGGTTTTTTTCGGCACAATCACAGAACGTGTCGCGACGAGGCCTCCGCGTGGTCGGTGCAAGCTCCACGGACGTGGATGACGCCCGCTGGGGGGACCCGCGGTGAAGTTCCTCTGCGATCGCTGCAAGACCCGCTACTCGATCGGTGACGATCGCGTGCGCGGCAAGATCCTCAAGATCCGTTGCAAGAACTGCGCGAACGTCATCACCGTTCGCGAGGGCATGACGGATGCCGATGCGGCCGAACCCGTGGGGCAACGACGCAGCGCGAAGCCGACCACGCTCGCACCTCCGATCTCCACCGCGGCACCGAGAGGCGCACCAGCGGCCAACGGTGCGCCCGCGGGCGCGCTCGGTGCAGCGTTCGCGTCGGCGATGACGCGGCCACCGCCCGCGCTCGAGGAGGAATGGTACGTCTCGATCGACGGCGATCAAGAAGGTCCGTTCTCGCTCGCGGAAGCGCAGCGCTGGATCTCCGCGAAGACCGTCGACGCCGACCTGCACTGCTGGAGCGAGGGCTTCGACGACTGGCTCCCCGTCGACAAGGTCAGTCACTTTCGTGGCCTTCGCAAGAAGCCCGCACCACCCGCCGCGCCTCCGCCGCTTCCCCGGGCAACCGGTGGAGTACCCGCACTGCGCGCGCAGACCCGCCAGGTCGTCGAAGAAGAACCGAAGCCGCTGTTCGCCGCGACGATGGCCTCCCTCGAGCGCAACGTGGCCGCGCAGGCGTCCCCCGCGGGCCTTGGCTTGCCGCCCGTCGGCAATGGCATCGGTCGCCCGTCCGCGACGCCCCCACGCGGCGAGCCTCGCTACCCGTCGCCGCTCGGCGGCACGCCGTCGATCCCGTCGATCCAGGCGAAGACGAACGGCTCGTCGACGGGGCCGGCCCGGGTGCCGAAGCTCGTGCCAGGCCTACCGTCAGCATCCACGTCCGGTGCGACGCCGCGCGCGGAGACTCGCCCCGGTGTCGGTAGCGCGTTCGACGTTGGTGATCAGGCCACCCAGATCGAGGCGCCGGCGTTCGACGCGGAGGCGCAGACGACGGCCGAGCCTGCCGCGTCGCAGGCGAAGCAGGGCAACGACGCGTTCGCGCGCGCCCTCGGCAAGGACTCGGGCTCCGCGAAGGCGGTAGCTCCCGCACCGAGGCTCGCGAACGCGCCAATCCCCGACGAGTCCGAGGACGACGATGAAGATGACGGGCTCTCGATCGGCGAGGTCAGCCGCGTCGTCAAGCTCGCCGACCTCATGAAGCCCGTGCCGAAGAAGCCGGAGGCGATGGCCACGGCGACGCGGCGCACGCAGTCGAGCCCGGCGCTCGCACGCACTGGAGCAGTCGCGCGGATGGGCAGCACCGCCGCTGTCGCCCGCGTCGAGGATCCGAACGCACCCGCGAACGCGTTCGCACCGGGCGCCGATCCCTCGGTCGCGCCGGGCGCCGAGCTGGCGATGCAGCCTGCGCCCGCCGAGACCAGCCACAAGAAGGGCATGATCATCCTGCTCGGCGTTTCGGTCGTGCTGCTCGCCGGCGTGGTCGTCGCCGTCGTGGTGCTCGCCGGTGGCGATGACACGACCGACAAGGGCCTCGGTCGCAGCGAGGGCATCGATACGACGCGCCCCGATGATCCGCTGCGCCCGCGGCTGCCCGGCGAACACGGTTCCGGGGGCTCCGCGGTCGCGACCAACCCGTTCTTCCCCCCGAAGCCGCCGATCAAGCGGCCGAACGGGAGCGGCGGCAACACGACCGCACCGCCGAACGGCAGCAACACGGGCCCCGATCTCCCCACCGGCGATTCGCTGTCCCCCGAGGACGTCGACACCGTCTCGAAGAAGTACTCGACGGGAACGCAGCGCTGCTACATGCGCTCGCAGAAGGGGACGGACGCGATCACGATCGGCCCCGTCAAGTCGATCCAGGCGACCCTCACCGTGGGCAGGGATGGCACGGTCACCGAGGTCGTCCTCGGGTCGCACGCCGACGACAGCCTCGGCAAGTGCCTGTCCGGAGCGCTGCGCGGCTGGCGGTTCCGCGCGAACCCCGGCGGGCGCGTGAAGTTCACGCTGGCGTTCGCCCAGGAGTGAGATCGAGCGCAACCTCCGCGAGGATCGCCGCCGCCGCGTCGACATCCCCTTCGGTGGTGTCGAGCCCGAACGAGAGGCGCACCATGCCGACGTTCTCCGGCAGCCCGATCGCCGCGAGCACGGCCGACGGCTTGGTGTCGCGCTCCGCGCATGCCGAGCCCGTCGAGATGTAGACACCGCGGCTCGCCAGCACCGTGCGCAGCGCGCTCGCTGGCGCGCCGGGAATCCCGAGCGCGAGGATGTGCGGTGAGCGCCGTTGATCGGGGACGAGCTTGCGATACGGGATGCCGCGCGCATCGAGCGCCGAGGTCACGCGCCCCGCGAGCTCGAGCCAGCGTGCACGCGCGAGCGGCATCGCGGCGATCGCGCGCTCGGCGGCGAGGCCGAGCCCTGCCGCGCCAGGGGCATCCTGGGTGCCGCTGCGCAGCCCCTTCTGCTGCCCGCCGCCGACCCACAGCGGCTCGATCACGGCGCCTGCCTTGAGCCACAGCGCACCGACACCCTTCGGGCCGTGCAGCTTGTGACCCGCGATCGCGATCGAATCGGCGCCGAGCGCGGCGACATCGAGCGCGACCTTGCCGAACGCCTGCGCCGCGTCGACGTGCAGGTGGCAGTTCGGCGCGCGCTGCTTCACGGCCGCCGCGATCGCTGCGACCGGCTGCACGATGCCGACCTCGTTCTGCACCATCACGATGGAGACCACGCCGGCACC
>JAYVLW010001008.1:0-7623 GCA_043759315.1 Myxococcales bacterium | reverse complement strand
TCGCCGTGGGCGAACGCGTCGCCGGAGACGTCGATATGGTCACCGCCGACGTAGCTCACCACCACGCCGACGTAGCCGATCGGGATCTCGGTGAGGGACACGAGCTCGACCGAGACGAACCAGGGGTTGAGATTCCACGCGCCGGAGAGGATGACGTCCTCCTGGAGGCCACGGCAGCCGCCCGCCTCGACGAACAGCTGACCGCTCTGGAAGCTGTCATGCCCCTGGACGATCGGGCCCGCGAGGTCGCCGGAGGGAATCGGGCGGCCGTCGAGGGCCGTGACGATACCGACGCGATCCGACGGGATCCGGTACACCTGGAGCTGGTCCGCGGTGAGGCCGAACGCCGTCGCGCGGCGCGCGGTGACCACGTCGAACAGCGCAGGGTTGATGC
Organism: Myxococcales bacterium; assembly: GCA_043759315.1. Classification (GTDB taxonomy): domain Bacteria; phylum Myxococcota_A; class Polyangia; order Haliangiales; family Haliangiaceae; genus JABFXX01. Next base: position 7,229 of record JAYVLW010001008.1, on the reverse strand, counting down.
GGTACTTGCCTGCCGTGATGATGCCGAGCTGGCGGCCCTTCTCGCCGCCGTTGTCGAGGAACGCCACGGCGTCCTGAAAGTTGTCGCAGTCGGTCACACGACCGAGCACGCGCTCGCTCGGGATCGAGGCGCCGTCCTTGGCAACCACGACGGCGATCTCACCCGGCGGAACGTCCACCAGTGCGACCTTCGAGACCTTGTACTTCCACGACCAGAGCGGGAAGTGCCATCCCGGGGGCAACAGACGCGCCTGGAAGCCCGCCTCGCCATGCGTGGCGATGATGCGGCCCGGAGGGAGCGCCTTGCCGTAGCGGCGCACCACGAGGCCCGACTCCTGTTCGCCAATGACAACGACGCCGAACATGATCGACAGCAGCACGGCGGCCGCTGCGCCGATCCCGATGACGAGGAACATGGTTTGAGTGGTCATAGTTGGAGGTCCTTTCACAGGACCAATGCTGCATGCGGCGCGCCGCGCGCAACCCTCTGGAACCATGAGGCCCTTGGGAGTCGGTCTCGCAAATTAATACTGATTTCCGTAGTAGACTACGGTATGTCGATAGCCCTTCTCGGTGCACCGTTGTCGGCTGGACGGCGCAAGGCGCTGGTCGCAGCAGGTCACACCATCGCCCCGCCGCAGCGCGCGGCGCTACGGGTTCACGTCGGTGCACGGCCGCCGCCCCGCGCGCCGCGGGCGCCGTGGATCTGGGCTTCCCCTGCGGCGATCGCACCTGCGGACGCCGCCCTCGCCGTGCTGGCGGGCGCCTACGATGTCGTGGCGATCGATGACGCGCTCCCGACGATCCTGGCGCGCCGTCTCACGGAGCTTCTCGTCACGCGCGAGCAGGGGCCGCCCCCCGTCGGCTTCATCGCGGTGAGCGCCGCTGCGAAGCGCGTGATCGCCGATCTGGATCGGGCCGCTGGCACATCGATGGCCGTGCTCCTCACTGGCGAGACCGGCACTGGAAAGGACCTCGCGGCGCGTCACCTCCACGCGCGCTCCGGCCGCAGCGGCGATCTCGTCCCGATCAACTGCGCGGCCGTGCCCAACGAGCTCATCGAAGGCGAGCTCTTCGGCTACGTGCGTGGCGCCTTCTCCGGGGCGGTCGCGGACTACGACGGGCTGTTTCATGCGGCTTCGCACGGCACGGTGTTTCTCGACGAGGTCGACGACACGCCGAAGACGCTCCAGATCAAGTTGCTCCGCGTCCTCGAAGACCACGTCATCTCCCGCCTCGGCGAGAGCACCTGGCGCGAGGTTGACTTCCGGGTCGTCGCGGCGACGAACCGTGATCTCGACGACCTCGTTCGCCGCGGCGAGTTCGGCGCCGACCTCTACCAGCGCCTCGCGATCCTGCGCATCGAGCTTCCGCCGCTCCGTGACCGAACCGACGATATCCCCGAGCTCTGCGCCCATCTTCTCGCGCGGTTCTACCGCGAGGAGCCCCTCGCCACCCATCGCGTCACCACCCTCACGCGGCCCGCGCTCGCAGCCCTCCAGCGCTACCCGTGGCCTGGCAATGTGCGCGAGCTGCGCAACGTCATCTTCCAGTCCCTCGTCAACAAGCGCGCCGGGGACGACCTGCTCCTCTCCGACCTCCCCGAACACGTCATCCGCGGTGCGCCCGCCGATCGCCGCACGGGCGTGAGCCCGCTATTCGACCGCTCCGCAATCGCGAAGCTCCTCGACGATGGCCGCATGAACCTGCGCTCGCTGCGCGACGACCTCGAGCGCACCGCCCTCGAGCTCGCCCTCGCCCGCTCCGGCGGCAGCCCGTCACGCGTCGCGCGACTCCTGGGCGAAGTCGGGCGCGGCACGTCGCGCGACCCAGCAGGCACCGTGCGGGCGATGCTCCGCCGCCACGGCCTCTGAGCCCACGCCTCGGGGACGGTTTCAACTTACGCAACTTGCGATCGCGAAGTCGTTGATTCCCCGTTCGCGCAGCTTCGTGTCCGGACTTCGGGACAAGATGGTCAACGAGGGTTCGCCCACTTGCTGGTCGCAAGTTGCGTAAGTTGAAACCGTCCCCGTTGCCGTCCCCGTTGCCGGACGAGGGCCGTTCACAGCTCGGTTGCAGTGAACGTCAGCACCTGATCGATCGTCTGTGCTCCCGTCGCGAGCATCACGAGCCGGTCGAAGCCGAGCGCGATTCCGGCGGAAGGCGGAAGGCCCTCGGTGAGCGCCGCGAGGAGCTTCTCGTCGATCGGGTACACCTCGCGGCCGCGGTCGCGGCGCACACGCTGGTCACCCTCGAAGCGGCTGCGCTGCTCGACTGGATCGGTAAGCTCGCCGAACGCGTTCGCGAGCTCGATGCCGCCGACATAGGCTTCGAAGCGGAGCGCAACCCTGGGGTCGGTCGGCTTGCGCTTCGCGAGGGCAGCAAGAGGCGCTGGCCAGTCCTCGAGAATCAATGGGTGATCGAGCGCGGCAATCGCTGGCTCGACCCTGGCCAGAAACGCCGCGAAGAATGCATCGTCCCATGCGGTGTCGTCGGCAACGCCCACACCGGCGAGGCGGACCTTCGCAACGAGGTCCGCGGCCGACTCGTCACCGACGAGATCGATCGCGGCCCACGTCTTCAATGCGTCGCGCACGGTCATGCGAGGCCACGGTGGCGTGACATCGATCGTGCGTGCGCCGACCTTCACGTGGGAGCCGTGCGAGACGGCACGCACCACGGTGTGAACGAGGGCCTCCGTGTCCTTGATGATTGCGTCGAGGTCGGAGTACGCGCGGTACCACTCGACCATGGTGAACTCGCTCGCGTGGTGAGGGCCTTCTTCGCCGGATCGAAAACACTTGCAGACCTGGAAGATCCGCTCGAAGCCGCCCGCAAGCAGGCGCTTCATCTGATACTCGGGGGACGTGATGAGGTAGCCAAAACCCGCGCGGACGGCATCGAGGTGGATCTCGAGGCCCGGGCTCGGCACGAGCAGCGGCGTCTCGACCTCGACGAACTCCCGCGCAGTGAAGTACGCCCGCAGCGCGGTGAGGGCCTTGGCGCGGGCGTGGAGTGCCTCGATGCGAGGTCGCGGCAGGCGCGCAACCTCGGTACTAGGCTCCGGGTAGTCACCCGCGTCGAACGCACGGACCACGGCAAGGTCATCGATCAGATCGCCGGCGCGCCAGCCAGGTTGGGCCGCGACATGCACCTCGCCTCGCTCGCTGCGGACGATCGCGATGCCACCGTTGACCGCGAGGACGCGGCCGCGTGCACTCACTGCTTGTTGACGCGCTCGACGTACTCGTGAGTACGCGTGTCGATCTTGATCGTGTCACCGATGCGGATGAACAACGGCACCATCACCTCCGCACCGGTCTCGACCGTCGCGGGCTTCTGGACATTTCCGCTGGTGTCGCCACGCACACCGGGCTCCGACGCCGTGACCTCGAGGAACACGAACGTCGGCAACGTCACGTCGATGGCGCGCTCGTTGAAGAACAGGACCGTGCACGGCAGGTTGTCCTTCATCAGATCGGCCGCCTTGCCGACCATCTCGGCGCTTACCGACACCTGCTCGTAGTTCGTCTGATCCATCAGCACCAGATCGCCCGCCTCCTTGTAGAGGAACTGCATCTCGCGCTGATCCACGTTCGCCGGCTCGAGCTTTTCGCCCGATCGGATGTTCATCTCCTTCGTCTTGCCGTTGAGAAGGTTCTTGAACACGGTGCGCGTGAACGCCGCGCCCTTGCCGGGCTTCACGAACTGGAACTCGATGACGGTCCAGGGGTTGCCGTCCATCAGTACCTTGAGGCCCTTGCGAATATCGGACGTATCGTACATGGCCCGCGACGTTTACCCCGCGCCCTCCGCGGCTGTCAAACCCTGACTCCCGACGAGCGGAACCCTCTTGCCGGCCAGCCATCCGTGGGGGATAAGGTCCGTTCCGTGGACGCGACCGCGCACTACCGACACCTGCTTCAACTCGGCCGGGAGGAGTTCCTCGCATCGTCCGCACCCGCCGTACTCGTCCGGTATCGCTCCGCGAAGGGCGATGCCGAGAGCGGCGCGACGACGCTGACCATCGACCAAGACGAGGGCCAGGAGACGATCGAGGAGACCATGCCGCACGGCAAGGACCTCGGGATCCGCGAGGAGGCCGATCTGGAGGTCTACCCGCTTACCAAGAAGCCGGGGGCGTCGTTCCCCGACCGCATCACCATCGGCCGCACGCCGAACAACGACATCGTGGTCAATGATCACTCGGTGTCACGGTTTCATGCGTACGTCCGCCACGACGGCAAGACCTGGCTCGTCGCCGATGCCGGGTCGAAGAACGGCAGCTGGCTGGACAAGTCCACCCTCGAACCGCGCAAGGAGCGCAAGCTTGGCGCTCGGTGCGTCCTCCGCATCGGCGACGTCGATCTCCGGTTCCTCCTCGCGGCCGACTTGTTCACTGCGCTGGGAGGCTCGTGATGGCGGTCGGTGAGTGGGACGAACGCCAGCTCTGCCCGGACGGGGGCTGCGTCGGCCTGATCGGAGCCAATGGCCACTGCAAGGTCTGCAACCGGTCCGCCACGAACTGGGGCAACGAACGGGATCGCGGGCTCCGCGCGAACAGCGCCTCGGATCCGGTCACCCCGGACGACGAGCTCGCCGAGGACGAGGAATGGGATGACGACGACGGGGGCGAAGCGACCGAGGACGAGCACGAGGAGGACGCGGACGAGGACGGCGGCGATGAGGAAGCGGCGAAGCTCGCCGAGCTCGATCCATCGACGCCGTCGCTGATCGGAACCCCCGCAGAGTGGACCGAGCGCATCCTGTGCTCGGACGGCGCCTGCATCGGCGTTATCGGCGCGGATGGCCGCTGCAAGGTCTGCGGCAAGCTCGCGAAGGGCAAGGTCGGCGCGACGAAGGCTACGGCCATGGATGACCACGACGCTGGTTCGGCCATGGCGGATGACGCTGACGACGACGACGACGATGCGGAGGACGAGGACGACGAGGATGGGGACGACGCCGACGACGACGACGACGACGAGGACGGGGGCGGCGAGGACGACGACGAGGTGGACGAGGCGGAAGACAAGGCCCCCAGGAAGCCTTCTGGCGCCGGCACATCGACGACCACTGTCACATCGGGAACCTCCAGCGCATCTGATGCCGCCGCGGCGGTCGTGGCCGCATCGAAGACCGTGACCTCCGCCGCCGACACTGCGGCCGCCGCGGCTCGCGACGCCGAGTTGCTGGCCGCCGCGACCGACCTCGCCGCAAGCCTGCCGACCGAAGCCGACTTCGATCGCAAGCTGTGCCCCGATGGTGCGTGTGTGGGCGTGATCGGTGCCAACGGCCACTGCAAGGTCTGCGGCAAGGAGGTCGCGTGACCACCCGAGCGTTGATCGTCGGAGCCGGTGGCCTCGGCGGGCCGATCGGGTTTGCCCTCGGACGCGCGAAGCTGGAGCTGACGATCGTGGACCACGACCTCGTGGAGATCTCGAACCTCCACCGCCAGATCCAGTTCACCGCTGCCGAAATCGGCCAGCCAAAGGCCACTCGCCTCGCAAGTGCCATCGTCGGGCGCGGCGGTAGGGCGCGCGGCGTCGTCGCGAAGTGGCTGCCGGCTACCGCCGACGATCTCGGCGCGGACTGCAACCTGATCGTCGACGCGAGCGATGACCCGGCGACGAAGTTCGGCGTCGCCGACTGGGCCGTTGCGAATGGCCGAACGTACGTGATCGCATCGGCGCTGCGCTACGGCGGAAACGTGTTCGTCGGCGCCCCCGGCGCAGCATGTTATCGGTGCCTGTTCGAGGATCCGATCGAGGCGCCCACCTGCGCCGACGCCGGAGTCCTCGGTCCGGTGGTCGGTGCGATCGGTGGAGTGGCCGCGGCCATCGCGCTCGGACTCCTCGCGTCCGAACGAGCCTATGTGGGCGCGCTTCTGGTGTTCGATGACCTGCGAAAGCTGACCGAGCCGCGCATCGTGCGGTTCTCGCCCCGAGCGGATTGTCCCTCATGCCTGCGGGCGCCGATCTCACCCTTTGCCGTGCGTCCCATACGCTTCGCGGAGCTTTCCTGATGGCTAGCATTCGAGTCCCCAGCGCACTGCGTTCGTTCACCGGCGGCGCGTCCGATGTCGAGATCACCGCCAGCACCGTGCGCGATGCACTCGCCGAGCTCGACAAGAAGCACCCGGGCATCGCGGCCAAGGTGCTCGACAAAGGCAACGTGAAGCCGTTCATTCGCATCTTCGTCGGCTCCGACGACATCGGCGACCTCGGTGGTCTCGACGCAAAGGTCAGCGATCGCGACGAGATCTCGATCGTCCCTGCGATCGCCGGAGGCGCCGGTGCGTGACGAGCAAGTCCGGAGGTACGCGCGCCACATCCTGCTTCCCGACCTCGGCGGGCTCGGGCAGACAGCACTCATGGTGGCGGCTGCTCACCTCGAGCTACCCGATTCCGAGCCCACCGCCGAGCTCGTTGCGGCCGCCTACCTCGCGGCTGGTGGCGTGGGGACGCTTGGGGTCACCGGAGCCACAGAGGCGCAGCTCGCGTGGATCGCGACCCACGGTCCCGACACCAAGGTGGTGAGCTCCACCCTTGGCAGGCCCGTCGTGCTCACACCGAAACCGCCGTGGTGGCCCGGCGCCGCTGACGACGACCACGCCCTCGCGCTCTGGCGCGGCAGTATTGCGGCCATCCGGTGGATGTCCGACATCGCCAACCGGTGACGGCGCTCGCGATTCCCGAGCACCTGCGCGCGGCGCTCTACGCGCACGCGCTTGCCGCGTTCCCCGCCGAGGCTTGCGGCTACCTCACCGGTCCCCCGGATGGTGACCACGTCGACGCGCTCGTCGCCTGCCGCAACGCCCAGGCCGACGGCGAGCACCCGCTCGCGCCCGACCGGGGCGCCGACACAGGCTTCGTGATCGCCGGCGCCGAGCTTCTCGCGTTCGCTCGGACGTTTGACTCGCACGCCCCCGCGCGCATCGTCTACCACTCCCACACCAACGGCCGCGCGTACCTCTCCCAGATCGATCGCATGATGGCGATCGGCTCGGGGTACCCCGTCCAGCAGCTCGTGATCGGCGTCGCCGGAGGCTCGGTCCTCGACGTCGCTCAGTTCGATCGCGATCTCATCGAAGTCGCGCGCTGGAGACCCTGATGTCCGGCAAAGGGGACGGTTTCAACTTAGACAACTTGCGATCTGGAAGTACGCGAACCCTCCTGGGCACGGCAGTTGCGGCGCAGCTCGACGAGGATTCGCGGGGTTGCGGATCAC
>JAYVLW010001007.1:0-2658 GCA_043759315.1 Myxococcales bacterium | reverse complement strand
GCGAAGCGGCTCGGCCGCGCCGCCGAGGCGATCGCGATGCGCGATACCGACTGCGACCTGACGAGCGTGGTGCTCGTCCGCGCCGATGGTCCGGCGCAGACCGTGAAGGATCTCGGTGGGAAGCGGATCGCCGTCGGCGCCTCGGACTCGCCGCAGGCGACGCTGATCCCGCTGGTGGCACTGGCCGAGGCCGGCGTCGAGGGCACCGTGGTTCGCCACGACATCGCGGTCGGCAAGCACGGCGATCACGTCGGCGGCGAGCGCGACGCGGTGAAGGCGCTCCTCGCCGGCACCGCGGAGGCCGCGTGCGTGATCGACGGCAACCGGCTGGCGTTCATCCGCGAGGGTCTGATCGGCGCGGCCACGCTGCGGGTCGTCCTCCAGACCGCGCCGTATGACCACTGCAACTTCACGATCCTCGACGGCGCTCCACCGTCGATCGGGAGGTTTCGCGAGCTGCTGCTGGCGATGTCGTACGACGATCCGGCGGTGCGCCCGCTGCTCGACATGGAGGGCCTCAAGGTGTGGAAGCCCGGGCGGACCTCGGGCTACGCGCAGCTCGAGCGCGCGGTCGACCGCTACGGCACCCTCGCGCCGTGGCTCGCGCAGTACCCATGACCGCGAGCGTCGAGCTCGGCGACCTCGGCCTCGACGAGGGCGCGCACCTCCTCATCAAGCGCGCGCTCGCCGCGGCGCCGCAGGTCCAGGTCCGCGGAACCGCGACCACCCTCGCCGTGGATCTCCCGGCGTGGGCGCGCGCCCTCGGCCACGCGATCGAGCACACCGCCGATGGCTACATGCTCACCACTGGCCCCAACCGCTGGGCCGGTGCCGAGCGTGCCGGCACCGTCGCCGCGCCGGTCGCCCTCGCTCCGGCCCACTGGGGTCTCGCGGCGCGCGGTGCGCTCGTCGAGCTCGGTGCCCCCGCGTTCGATCTGCCCCTGTCGCGCCGCGCCGACGTGTGGGCCGACGAGGCCGCGCGCCTCTACGCCCAGGCTGCCGCCGCGCAGTGGGATCCGGCGACCGCGATCCCGTGGGATGCGCCGGCCGACCATCCGGCCGAGGTCGAGGACGCGATCGTGCAGGTCATGACCTACCTGATCGAGAACGAGACCGCGGCCCTCCTCGTGCCGATGCGGTTCCTCGCGCGGCTCCATCCGCACTTCCGCGAGGTCATGCAGCTGCTCGCGATCCAGGCCGCGGACGAGGCACGCCACATCGAGGTGTTCACGCGCCGCGCCCGCCTCCGTCGCGACGAGCTCGGCCTCTCGACCGCCGGCGGCCAGGCATCGCTCGCCAGCCTGTTCGACGAGCCGGAGTTCGCGATCGCGAGCTTCCTGCTCTCGGTCCTCGGCGAGGGCAGCTTCCTCGCCCTCCTGTGGTTCATCCGCGACCACGCTCCCGACGAATGCACCCGCGAGGTCGCGCGCCTCGCCGCCCAGGACGAAGCCCGCCACGTCGCCTTCGGCCTCGCGCACCTCGCGCGCCACCTCGACGAGGAACCCGCGCTCCGCGACCGGCTCGCCGCCGCGATCGAGCGCCGCCACTCCGCGCTTGCACACACCGCCGGCCTCAACGCCGAGGTGTTCGACGCGCTCCTGCTCCTCGCGGCGGGCTCCTGGGATCCCGCCGCGCTGCGCGCCGGTCACGCCAAGGTCCTTGCCCTGCAACGCGCGATGGACGACGGCCGCCGCCAGCGTCTGATCCGCCTCGGCTTTGCCCCCGATCGCGCGAGCGCGCTCTCCGCGCTGCACACGCGCAACTTCATGTGACCCCGATGACGGTCGCGACGTCCGGTCGGCGGAGGTCAGAACTGCGCCGGATCTGCAGCGCGGCCGTCGTATTCGCAGACGTACGCTTTGAGCTCGGGGCAGTTGTCGTCGTGCCAGCCGTCGGGACGCGCTTCGACGCACGAAGCACCACCCACCGCTCCGGGTTCGGTGGGCGCCCACCTGGTGAAGGCCGAGGCCACTCCGGTCACCCACTTGAACGTCCCCGGGATCACGAGCTCTGAAGCGCCGATCCACACGTTCGCCGGCAACGCCACGTCTTCTGCGCTGTCATCGACGACGACCAGGTGGGCGCCGTCGGACTCGCAGGCCACCTCGGCATCCCGCCAGGCTACCGAGGTCGTGCTCGGGCGATGACAGCTGAGCGGCGCACGAAGTGTGAACCCCGAGGGGCACGCGAATCCCACATCGATCGGCGCTTCATCCGCGCTGGCTTCGCCAGCGTCACCGGTCGGGTCCCCCGTCCCCGCGATGGTGAAGCCGCACGCTCCGAGGAGCGCCAGAAGGACAACCAGCCCGGCCATCGACCCAGGATACCGCACCTACCCGGGACGACGAGGATCGCAATTCGCACGGTCGGTCACTCGCGTCCGGTGGCGGGACGCGACGCATTGCTGCTGAACATCCCGTCCGCTCGCCTACATGCGAGATTCGGCGGATGCCAGCTCTGGGTTAGTCGATCTTGCGCTCGTTGAGCGGCTGGACCGGGCGAGCGTTCGGCTTCATGCGCAGCCCGACGAGGGTCAGATCGCCGCGCGATTCGGTCATGGTGCGACGCATGACGTTCCACACCACGCCCTCCGAGCACGGCGGCGTGGTCAGCGAGCCGCTGTACCGATAGACGGTGCGGGTCTCGGGCAACAGCGCC
>JAYVLW010001006.1:0-2779 GCA_043759315.1 Myxococcales bacterium | reverse complement strand
TTGATCGATCAGTGGTCGTGGGTGTCGTGATCGTGGTCATGACCATGCGCGTGAGCGTGGTCGTGGTCGTGGCTGCAGCCGGGGCCGTGCACGTGCTCGGCCTGGTGCTTCGCGATCTCTTCCTTGACCTTCGACATGTCGAGCTTCTGCGCCTGCCCGACCAGCTCGTCGAGCGCGGCCGCAGGTAGTGCACCCGACTCGCGGAACAGCAGCACGCCGTCGCGGAACAGCATCAGCGTGGGGATGGCCTGGATCTGCGCGGCGCCCGCGAGCTCCTGCTGCGCCTCGGTGTCGATCTTGCCGAACGTCACGTCGGCGTACTTCTCGGACGCCTTCTCGAACACCGGCGCGAACGCCCGGCACGGGCCGCACCACTCGGCCCAGAAGTCGAGCAGCACGATGCCGCCCTTCTCGATCGTCGTTTGAAAGTTCTGGTTGGTGATTTCGACGGTAGCCATCGCCGCAACATGGCGCGTCGGCGGCGGCTCCGCAAGTGGGTCATAGCCCGTCTGCGGGGCGAACCAGCACGTTTGGCGAGGATGGCACGGCCGTTGCCACGCCCTCTCCCTCGCCAGCGCTCGCGCCGAACGGTGCTAGCCTTCAGGCGTGGCCAAGCTCCGCATCACCTACAACGCTCCGGTCGTCCTGACGTTTGCGGTGCTCGCGCTGATCGTCACGTTCCTGCCCGTCGAGACCCGCGTCCACTACTTCGCCGCGCACCCGAAGTTCTACGACTGGACGAGCTACCTCGGGCTGTTCACGCATCCCCTGGGCCACGGCAACTGGGACCACTACATCGGCAACTTCATGCTGATCTTGCTGCTGGGGCCGATCCTCGAGGAGCGGCACGGGTCGGTCTCGCTCCTGATCATGATGCTGATCACCGCCCTGGTGACCGGCCTGGCGAACGCCGCGCTGTCGAGCCATCCGCTGCTCGGCGCGAGCGGCATCGTGTTCATGATGATCCTCCTGGCCTCGACGGCGAACATCAAGCAGGGCGAGATCCCGCTGACGTTCATCGCGGTCGCGCTGATCTATCTCGGCGGCGAGATCTATCGCGCGTTCGCGAACGACGACAACGTCTCGCGCATGGCGCACCTGATCGGCGGCCTTGCCGGCGCGGTGTTCGGCTTCATCGGTGCGCGCAGCAAGGGCGCCGGCGGGAAGCCGGTCAAGGATCTGGGGCTGCCCACGGCGAAGGTCGCCGAGGTCCAGAAGCTGAAGCCGAAGGTCCCGGCGTAGGGGTCACTGCATCAGACGAAGAAGTCCGGCAGCAGGTGCGCGCCGGGCGTCATCGCGTACTCGTCAAGGTTCGTCTTGCCCTCGGCCTTGAGCACCTCGTCGTCGACGAAGAAGTTGCCGGTGACCTCGCGCGAGTTCTTGAGGAAGATCGCGTAGGCCGCGTCGCCCATGATCGCGGGGCTGCGCGAGCCCCTCATCGCTTGCTCCCCGCCGAGCAGGTTCTGCACGGCCGCCGTGGCGATCGTGGTGCGTGGCCACAGCGCGTTGACCGCGACGCCATCGCGCTTGAACTCGCCTGCCATGCCGAGCACGCACATCGACATGCCGAACTTCGCCATGGTGTACGCCACGTGCGGCGCGAACCACCGCGTCTCCATGTTGAGCGGCGGCGACAGGTTCAGGATGTGGGCGTTGCCACCGGCGGCCGCGGCCTTCTTGAGGTGCGGGACGCACAGCTTCGAGCACAGGAACGTGCCGCGCGTGTTGATCGAGTGCATCAGGTCGTAGCGCTTCATCTCCGTGGCCTCGGTCGTGGTGAGGCTGATCGCGGAGGCGTTGTTGACGAGGATGTCGATGCCACCGAACGCCTCGACGGTCTTCTTCACCGCGTCGGCGACCTGCTCCTCGAACCGGATGTCGCAGACCAGCGGCAGACCCTTGCCGCCGGCCGCGTCGATCTCCTTCGCGGCGGTGAACACCGTGCCCGGAAGCTTGGGGTTGGGCTCGGCCGTCTTGGCGACGATCGCGACGTTCGCGCCGTCGCGCGCCGCCCGGAGACCGATCGCGAGCCCGATGCCTCGGCTCGCACCCGTGATGAACAACGTCTTTCCGCGGAGGGACATGCGGGGGACCTTAGCCGAAGTCGCCGGTGGTAGGTTCGGATCCGTGGGGTCGCAAGGCGAGGATCCGGAGCTAGGGACGGGCCCCACGCTGGCGGGCACGACGCCGCCGGCCACGAGCGAAACGACGCTCGGTACGGCCGCACCGTCGGCCTCGGCGCACGATGCCACGGTCGCCTCGTATGACCGCGGACTGCCGCAGGTCACGCCGGCGAGGTTCGTTCAGGTCCAGGCCGACCTCTACCAGCGGCTCGGCGAGCTCGCTCGCGGCGGCCTCGGCAGGATCTCCACCGCGCGCGACGTGAGGACCGGCCGGGTGGTCGCGGTCAAGGAGATGCTGATCAACACCGAGGACGCTTCGGTGCGGTTCGCGCGCGAGGCGCTGATCACCGCGAACCTCGAGCACCCCGCCATCGTCCCGGTCTACGAGGTCGGGCGGTGGCCGACCGGCGAGCCGTTCTTCGCGATGAAGCTGGTCAAGGGCCGGCCGCTCAACGTGGTGATCGACGAGGCCACGACGCTCGACGCGCGGCTCGCGCTGATCTCGCACGTCCTGACGGTCGCCGACGCGCTCGCCTACGCGCACGGCGAGGGCGTGATTCACCGCGATCTCAAGCCGCACAACGTCCTGTGTGGGGCGCACGGCGAGACGGTCGTGATCGACTGGGGCCTCGCGCGCCGGACGGGCGAGATGGACG
>JAYVLW010001005.1:0-3246 GCA_043759315.1 Myxococcales bacterium | reverse complement strand
ATGACCGTGGCGGGCGCGACCATGGTGACCGCGAGTCCTTCGAGGCCCGGATCGGGGCCGATCGAGGTGCCGCAGCCGCCGGCGGTGCCGACGACCAAGAGCAACGCCGCGGCCCGCATCAGTTCGAGCTCAGGTTGATGCCGTACGTGTTCGACGACCCGTTGTATCCGCGGACGACGACGAAGTAGTCGCCGGTCGTGGTCGCCGTGAACGTCGCGTGTTCGTTGGAGACCGCGCCCTGGCCGTGCGCGATGGTGCAGGTCGACGGATCCGCGAAGCTGCACGGCCACAGGTCGGTGAAGCCACCGACGTTGTAGAGGTGAACGTCGAGATCCTGGGTCGAGTTCGACTGGGCGAACGTCAGGTCGATGGTCAGCGTCTTGCCGGCGTTGACGCGGACCTTGTACCAGTCGTCGTTGTCCGGGCAGATGCTGTTCGCGGTCGACGAGTACGGCAGGGTCGCGATCCGCGCCTGGCTGTACGTGTTGTCGTCCTCGCGGGAGTCATCCACGCACGTCGTGTTGCACGCCTGCGGGGTGGCGATGTAATCGAGGAGGTACTCGCTGCGCGCGTTCGTGAAGCCGTTGACCTTGACGTAGTACGTCGCCGGCTTGAGGCACTTCACGATGTTCTCGTCCGCCGTGAGCGTGGTCGACTTGGACACGAGTCCGCCGCTCGTGTTGTAGATCTGGAGGTCGAGGTCGCTCTCCCCGTTGCCGTAGAGCCACATGTCGACCTTGGTGTCGGCCGTGATCTTGAGCTGGCGCCAGTCGTCGTCGGCCTTCGAACCATAGGACGGCTGGACCGGCTTCGGGCAGGACACACCGTCGAGCGTGCCGGCGGTCATCGGTCCGTCGACGGCAGCGTTCGCGGAGGCCTGGCTCATGTTGTCGTCATCCTCGTTCATGTCATCGACGCAGGCGGCCGTCGGTGCGGTGCACGAGCCGTTGTTCGGGACGCACTGGCGCGCATGCGCACCGTCGACCGAGTAGACGTCACTTGCCGAGCAGGCGTAGTTGGTCGGGCAGCCCGCGCCACACGCCTGGAGGCAGTAGCTGGCGCCCATCGAGCCGACGTACGTGCAGAGGTCGCCGGTCCCGCACTGCGCGTCCGTGGTGCACACCGCGCAGATACCGAGGTTCGCCGAGCCGGTGGACGTCACGGTCATCGAGTAGACCTGCGACTGCGTCGAGTGATCGCAGTTGCCGGTCTGATCGTCATCGTCGTCGGCGACGAACACGTACCAGATGGTCTTCACGGTGCCTGCCGGCATCGCGGCCACGGGGTTCGGGACGTCCGCCGCGTACTCGCCGTTGGTCGCCGTGCCGGTGATCTTGAGCGTCGACAGCTGCGTCATCCCGCCCGGGCCGAGGTTCGGCGTCGCGCCGGGGTTGGTCAGCGAGTAGTAGAACAGCGGGGACTCCTTGAGTCCCTTGTCGTCGGTCACCCTGGCGTCGACGGTGAGGTTCACGATCGTGCTCTCGTTCTGCGGCGTGTGCTGGATGACCGGTGCGGCGCCCGGGCAGTTCGTGCTCGTGCCGCCACGCAGGACGATCAGGTAGTTCTTGAGGGTCTTCGGGTTCTCGCCGTCATCGGCGGAGATCACGAGCGTGTAGCGCTGCTCGGCCTCCTGCTCCTTGGTCGGACACCAGTTGAACTTCGCCGTGGTGCCGTCCTGCTGATCGAGCGTGGCGCCGGTGATCTTCGGCTCCTCCATCGCCAGCGTGACCTCGGCGGTGTCCTGGTCCTCGACCACGATGTCGAGATCCACGCACTTCTTCTTGGTCAGGTCGATCGTCGTGCCGGTGCCGAGCGGCTGGCGGAACACGGGCGACGTCGCGGAGCCGATCGCCGACTTGACGTCGATGTTGATCGTCACCGTGGTGCTGTTGTCACCATCGGAGACCGTGAAGTCGAACGCGTGCTCGCCCACGTCGTTGGCGAGCGGGGTCCAGCGGAACACGCCGGAGCCGCTGGGGGACACGGTGACCTGGGCGTGATCCGAGATCTCCGCCAGGTCCGGTGCCTTGAACTTGTAGGACAGCTGGTCGCCGTCCGGGTCCGTACCGTTGAGGTCGACCTTGAGCTCGGTTCCGACCTGGGCCTTCTGATCGGTCAGACCGGTCAGCTCGGGAGCGCTCCCGCTGCCGCAGGCTACTGTCGTAGCCAGGCAAGTCAGGGCTGTCATGGTCAGGAGACCTCGGCTGCTGGTGAGTGGCTGTAACCGCATGACGTTCCTCCGAGCTAAATCCGATGGCTGTCGGATGCGAGCAACTGGAGCAAGGAGCGGGCCGCGGCGGGCTGCGTCGTGGTCAGCGGCTAACGTGCGACAACCGCATGGTCTTCGCCGAGGGCGAAGGAGATCAGCCCCTGGGCGACAGGATCTGCCAGGAAGCCCGGGAGTTCACCCTCCGCCTGGGCCGCAAGTACCCGGAGGCCGGCCAGGATCGACCCCGACGCCACCAGACCCGCGCGCAGGCCTGCGACCTTGAGATCCCGGGCGAGCTGCCGGTGGTCGAAGCGCTGTGCGTCCACGGCCTGGGCGAACGGCTTGAGCTCGTTGAGGAGCCCCGTCGGGATCAGCCGCTTCAGCTTCTGGGTCTGCGAGGCGATCGCGTCGGCGTCGAGCGCGATCGGCGCCGGGAACTCGGGCTGGAACAGGCGCAGGAGTCCGACCACCAGGGTGCCGAGATCATCCGCGGGGAGACGTGCGGGGATCGCCAGCGACGCCTGCGCGAGCTTGAGCGCAGCGCCGGCGGCGAAGCGGATCGCGTCGCCCCCCGCCGCAGCGATCGAGGCACCGATCACGAGCGACATGGGGCTCGTCGGCTCGGCGATCATCGCCCACGGCTGGCGGCTCGAGATGTAGACGTCGATCTCGCCGAAGCCGAGGCCGGTTGCCACGCTCTGCGCGACCGCCGCTGTCGGGTTGTCCTTGCCGCGCAGGCGATCTCCGCGCGTGGCGCCGTACGGTCGGAGGTCGACGCCGATGTGCTTCTGGATGCGGTCTCCGAGGAGCTGGAAGATCTGGCGCAGCTCGATCTGGACACTACGTGGGAACAGCACTTCGTCCGCCTCTGGACGGAGCAGCGGCGCGAGGTCCGGCTGGGGAGAGGTCTGGAGCAGCTTCTGCTCCGGTTCACCACTGGCGCCGAGCAGCTCCGCCAGCTCCGCCGCGGCACGGGCGATCGGACGGCTGCCGTCGACGCCGGCGTTTGCGCGGGCCGTCATCGCACGCGCGATCAC
>JAYVLW010001004.1:0-3592 GCA_043759315.1 Myxococcales bacterium | reverse complement strand
ACGAAGCGTTCGGCGAGGACGCGTGCTTCTGGACCGGCGTTGCGGCTAAGCGCGCGGGACAGACCAAGCTCGCGCGCGAGGCGCTCACCCGGTTCCTCGCGAAGTTCCCGAGCTCCGGTCGCGCCGCCGAGGCCTCGGCGCTGCTCGGCTGGGAGCTCTACGATGCCGGCGATCTCGACGGCGCGGAGCGCCTGTTCGAGCGCGCCGTCACCGACCGCGTGCCCAAGGTCCGCGACAGCGCGACTCGCGGGCTGACGGCGATCGGGCGGCGGCGCAAAGCGCCGTAGCGATCACGGAGGCACGATCCTCGACCGCGCTCACTTCGGCCGCCGGTACACCGAAACGATCGGCACACCGTCGGCGCGCAGCACGAACATCGGCTGCACGGTGCCGTAGCTGTTCCAGATCATGTAGTCGTGGCGATTGAAGTGCTTCTCGTGGATCACCAGGGCGCGCTGGCTCGCGGCGATGCCGCCCTGCTCCCAGCCGGCATCGGGCAGCGACCTCGGCAGCAGGCCCTCCTTGATGTAGAGGCCCCACGCGGGCGAGGCGTCGTGGGAGTAAACAGGCGCGGTGCCTTCGGCGGGACGGTCGGCGGCGAGGACCGGCAGCACTCCAAGCGCCGCGACGCCCCAGAACTGGCGGTTCATGCCCTTGTCGGCGCCGCCGGGTGCACCACCCGCGAGAGCGTTGTACCAGGTCAGCGCGTAGGGCTGCGCCGTGATGGTCTCGACGGCGCCGGCGAGCACGACGGTTCCGATCACCGCGCCGACCATGGCGCGGCGCGCGGCGACGCCGAGCGAGCGACGGGACTCGACGAACGCGACCGCGGTGCGTGCGGCCCAGGTGACGCCGACGCCCGCGGCGATGCAGACGGTGGGAAGCGCCGGCATCCAGTGCTTCTCGGCGCCGAAGATCGGCGTGGAGCCGAGGAAGAACGGCCCGATCGACACGGCCGCGGATAGCCCGAGGAGCAGGACCGGCGCGCGCGGCTTGTCGGGCAGATTCGCGCGATCGAGGATCCACAGGCTCGCCCCGGTGAGCGCGGAGGCGACGGTCGCGACGGGGACGGTGAACAGCGTGGTGACGAGCGCGACGTGCCACGGGAACCGCGGGGCGTTCCAGTTGTGACCGAGGTACTCGAAGTTGTAGTGGACGTGCGTGAGGTGGAACGTCAGCCACTGATCGAGGTGGGTGACGGGCGCGTACCAGAGCCACGGCCACAAGACGTAGAGGGTGAGCGGCCCCAGGATGGCGAGCGACACGATCAGCCGCCAGCGGTGCATCACGATGCCGCGCACGCCGCCGGCCCGGAAGCCGACGATCGCGTAGTGCGCGCCGAGGGCGAACGGCAGGAGCAGCGCGGTGTGCTTGGTCGCGAGCGCGAGGCCGAACACGATGCCGGCCTGCCACGGCCAGCGCCGGCCATCGAGACAGCGCCAGTACGCGTACACGGCGGCGAACCACAGGCTCATGATCGGCGCGTCGAAGCACGCGAGGCCGGCGTGGAACAGCGCGCGCGGGAGGAGCATCACGAGGAGCGCCGAGACGATGGCCTCGGTCAGGCCCCAGAGCTGGAGCACCATCGCGTAGACGAGGAGCACGAGCAGGCCGTGAAGGAGCGCGCCCGGGAGGCGATACGAGGTGACCTCGCCGAGCACGCCATGGAACAGCTTGTGCGAGACGCCGATCATCGTCTTGATCAGGGGCGGGTGCTCGGTGTTGTTGCCGCTACCCGGCGCGCCGCCCCAGGTCCGTTCGACGTTCGCGGGCCCTGCGCCGTGATCGAGCGTGACGAGACCGGCCCACCAGTCGGCGTAGCGGTCGCCGGTGGACATGTAGATCAGCTCGTCGCGCGCGATCCCGACGTCGCGCTGGTTGACCAGCACGAGGAGCGTGGTGACGAGCGCGAGTGCGCCGCCGATGACGCGCGTGCGCGTGATTCTCACTTGCGCGCCTCCGCGGCGAAGCAGATCTGCCGCTTCGGTGCGTCCGCGCTCGCGATGAACGTGACGGGCGCGATACCGGGCGTGGTCGGCACGGCGAACCGGACCCAGCCATCGTCGACACCGGCGGACACCGACGCGACACGCGTGCCGGAGATCTCGACCTCGAGCTTGCCGGGCGCACGGATGTCGCGGCGCGTGAACACGTCGGCGAGCCCGACATAGCCGACGAGCTCCGAGCCCAGCGGGAGATCGGGGAACGTGATGCGGGTCTGCTGGCCGGGGTTCGGCGTGATCTGGATGCAGCGATGCGGTTCGAACCCGACCTCCGCGAGCTCGATGGTGGGTCCGATGCCGCCGCCCGAGGTCAGCATGCCGGTCATCCGATCGCGGATGTCAGCGAGCACGATCGCCGGGGCGCGCTCGAAGCGCCGCACGGTGACGCCATCGTGGGCCTCCGACGACACGGGATCGAGGCCATCGGTGTCGGGGTGGTGGGCGCCGCGAATCGAGAGCTCCCAGATCCGGCCGAACCTGGCCGCGTCCATGCGGGCGGCGACATCGACGGGGATCAGATCGCCGACGTGGAGCCGGCCCGTGGGATCGACCCAGTCGGGCGCGAACACGATCAGGTCGCCCGGGTGGAAGCCGGCGCGGACCTCGGCCGCGGCGCCGCGCCAGGCGTCGTCGCCGGGGACCGAGGTGGCGTCGCAGCGGGTGGCCACGACCTCCCACAGCGCGACTGCTACCAGGAGGACCGCCGGCAGGGCGGCTACCGGGCGTGGACGATCGCTCATCGAGACGCGCTCAAACTACCACGCGGCCCCCGGGCGTTCTAACGTCGGGACGTGCGCCTCTACGCCGTGCTGTTTGCCGTCGGCCTCGCTGTCTACGGGACGGTGATGTGGGATCGCGTCGGGAAGCAGTCGGGGGCGCCCCACTTCGTGTTGCAGGCGAACGCCTGGCTGCACGGCTCGCTCGCGGTCCAGCCTCCGCTGCGGGGCGATGACTGGGCGAAGGTCGAGACGGTCCAGCTCGACGACGGCACGCTGGTCGAAGGGCGCCGGCTCAAGACCCGACCGATGTTCAAGACCGTCGACGGCAGCGAGATCCCGATGGTGCGCGTCAAGGTCGGCGTCAGCTCGCTCAGCTACGTCTCGTTCCCCGCGTTCCCGGCCCTGTTGATGATCCCATCCGCGATCATCGGCGGCACCGGCGGGAACGACTCGATCGTCGTGCTGCTGATCGCCGCCCTGATCCTCCCGCTGACCATGCGCGTGTTACGCCGGCTGGTGGAGGCCGGCCTGTCGAAGCGCACGGTCGCAGACGACCTGTGGCTCGTCGCGACCATGGCGTTCGGCAGCGTCATGTTCTTCTCGGCGGTGCAGGCCGACGTGTGGTTCGCGGCGCACGTGGTGGGGGTGGTGCTGGCGCTGGTCTACGCGTGGGCCTCGATCGAGGCGCGACATCCGTTGATCGCCGGGCTCGCGCTCGGGGCCGCGGCGATGACGCGCACGCCGATGGCGTTCATGTTCCCGCTGTTCCTGTTCGAGGCGTGGCGGTTCGCGGCGCGACAGGTCGCCGAGGCCGCGGGCCCGGAGGCGAACGCCTCGGGGAGCCTGAACCTCGCGAAGGGCAAGGCTGCC
>JAYVLW010001003.1:0-5936 GCA_043759315.1 Myxococcales bacterium | reverse complement strand
GCGCGACGTCGTCGAGCGCGTCGACGAGGGCGCGCGCGCTGGGGAATCGCTGCTCGCGGTCACGGGCGAGGGCCTTGCGCACGATCGCCGCGAGCGCGGGCGGATAGCCGGGGCGACGCTGCGCGGGATCCGGAACCTCACCGGACAGGATGTGCGCCATCGCCATCGGACCCGGCACCGCGGAGAACAGGCGCGAGCGCGTGGTGATCTCGAACAGCAGCGTGCCGAGGCTGAACACGTCGGCGCGCCGATCGAGCGGCTCGCCGAGGATCTGCTCCGGCGCCATGTACGGCGCCTTGCCTTTGATGGTTCCCGAAACGGTGTGATAGCTGCGCGACTTCGCCTTCGCGACGCCGAAGTCGGCGATCTTGACGTTGCCCGCGCGGCCGAGCAGCACGTTACTCGGACTGACGTCGCGGTGCACGAGGTGCAGCGGTGCGCCGCTCGCATCGGTGGCATCGTGCGCGGCATCGAGGCCGGTCGCGAGCTCGGCGATGATCGCGACGCCCGCGGCGTACGGGATCGGCCCGCGCTGGTTGCGCATCAACGTGCGCAAGTCGCAACCCTCGACGTACTCGGTGACCAGGAACGCACCGCCCTCGAACAGATCGAAGTCGATGATCTGGACGATGTTGCGGTGGTGGAGGCCGGCGGCGATCCGCGCCTCGTCCACGAACATCATCGCCACGCGCTCGTTCTCCACGAGCTCGTTGCGGATCACCTTGATCACCACGCGACGCTCGAACCCGTGCGCACCCTCGATCCGGCCCAGGTGAACCTCGCCCATCCCGCCCCGCGCCAGCAGGCCATCGACACGATAGCGCCCGAGTTGTGCCAACACCCGGTTGCGATGATGCCATGGAACCCAGGCCGGCCGAGTTGCCGCCTGCCTGGCGGGTCGAGTTGCGGTTCGCCCGAAATCGCGCGATTCGTCACGCAAGATCACCGGGTTGCGGCGGCATGGTTTGTGGACATCACCGGCACATGCGCAGTCGCTTCCTGATCCTCTCGCTGCTGAGCCTGCCTCTGTTCTCCGCCTGCGCGGGGAGTGAGGACGACGGCCCCACGCCCTTCGATGACGAGTTCCCGGTCTCGGACGACAACGTCAACGCGGGTGCACCGGCGAACGGCGGACTGCCCGATGACAACAAGGCCGACGCGGTCTACCCCGCGAAGTTCGAGGTCGGTGATCAGTCGCCGGTGAAGAGCCAGGGCGGCCGCGGCGTGTGCTCGATCTTCGCGTCGACCGCGCTGATCGAGAACCTCTACATCAAGGCCGGCATGCCGATCGCGGACGCCGACTTCTCGGAGCAGTACCTGCAGTGGGCGGCGAAGAACCTGGCGCATCAGTTCACGAACACGGAGGGTTCCAGCTCGGACGCGAACCTCCGCACGGTGGTTAATTTCGGCACGATCAAAGAAGGGGACTGGGCCTACGAGTCGGCCCCGTGGTCGGCCGCGAACGATGCGGCGTGCACCGGTGGCGAGAACCTGCCGACGAAGTGCTACACGAACGGCGAGCCGCCTGCCTCGGTGGCCGCCGCGATCAAGTTCAAGCTCCCCGCGACCCGCTGGATCAACACCAACTCGATCAAGGCGCACATCTTCACCAAGAAGACCGGCGTCAACGTCGGCATGACGTTCTTCTATCAGGCGTGGAATCACCGCCGCTCGACCATCCCGGTGGACGCCGCGTTGTGGCGCCAGGGCGTGGTCACGTATCCCAACGCCAAGGACAAGACCGAGTCCGCGACGCACCGCGCCGGTCACGCGATCCAGATCGTCGGCTGGGATGACAACCTCGAGATCGCGATGCGCGACGGTGAGGGCAACCCGGTCCTCGATGGCAACGGCCAGCCCACCAAGGAGAAGGGCTTCTGGATCTTCAAGAACTCGTGGGGCACGGCGAGCTTCGGCGTCGATCACCCCACGGGGCCCGGCTACGGATATCTCTCGTACAAGTACGTGGCCGAGTACGGCTCCGCGGTCACCGCCGAGTTGCCGCAGCTGTCGACGGCCGCCGAGGTGTGTGACGATGCCGGCGCCGCTGACGAAGATGGCGATGGCAAGGCGAACTGCGCCGACACGGATTGCGCGATGGCGCCCGCGTGTTCCGCCACCGGCACCGCGCACAACTACAACGCGACCCCCGCCGCGGTGATTCCGGATAACGCCCCGACGGGCGTGAGCAACACCATCACCGTCGCCGACAGCGGGACGCTGACCGAGGTCAAGCTGACGGTCGACATCACGCACACGTACCGCGGTGACCTCAAGGTCACGCTGTCGCACGCCGGCACCGACACGGTGGTGTTCAACGGCACCGGTGGCTCGGCGGACGATCTCAAGATGACGTTCCCGGTGCCGGCGCAGGTCGGCAAGGCGCTCGCGGGTGGCTGGACGCTGAAGGTCGTCGACACGGCGGCGCAGGACGTCGGCACGCTCAACAGCTGGGCGCTCGAGACGGTCGCCCGGTAGGACGCGTCAGAGTTTTTCGGGGCCCCTGCTCATGCAGACACCCCGGTGCGCGGCGCCGCTCCCTCGGCGCCGCGCTTTATTTTCGGCGGGCGAGCTGCGCGATCTGCAGTCGATCTGCGGTTCGCGCAGACACGGTCCGCAGGAGATCGCGCACGGGTGCCGGAAACTGCGCTGAATCGCACGAGTGTGAACGCCGGTTCTCGTGGCGCATCACTTGCGTCATGGGTCCATGTGGGACTCGCTCCAGGCGCCATCTTCGCCGGTCGCTACCGGATCCGCGCGCTGCTCGGGCAGGGCGGGATGGGGAGCGTTTACCGCGCCGAGCACACCGGCCTGGGCAAGGACGTGGCGCTCAAGGTGATCGGCAAGCTGTCGCACGATCTCGAGCGTCGGTTCGAGCGCGAGGCAAGAGCTATCGCGCGCCTCGATCACCCCGGCTGTGTCCGCGTCCTCGACTACGGCGAGGACGACCACGGCGTGCAGTTCCTCGCGATGGAGCTCGTCGACGGCCCGACGCTGCACACCGCGATGGCCGGCGACGTGATGTCCGTCCCACGCGCGGCCCACGTCGCGAAGTCCGTCCTCTCCGCGCTCGCGCATGCGCACGCGCACGGCGTCATCCACCGCGACGTCAAGCCCGAGAACATCATGATCGCCATGCGGCCCGCGTTCCGCGTGGTGTTGATCGACTTCGGACTCGCGTCGCTGCGCGATGCGCCCGCACTGACCGGCTCCGGCATCGCGATGGGCTCGCCGTCGTACATCGCGCCCGAGCGCCTCCTCGGCGAGCCGCACGACGCGCGCTCGGATCTCTACTCGGTCGGCGTGGTCCTCTACGAGATGATCGCGGGCATCCGCCCGTACCTCGGCAGCACGCCGCAGGAGATCATGGCGAACGTGATGGGGCGCCCACCGCGGCCGCTGCGCGCCCTCGTCCCCGACGTCTCGCCCGCGCTCGACGCCGTGATCCGCCGCGCGCTGCACAAGGATCCCGCGCGGCGGTTCGCCGATGCCGACGAGATGCGGTCTGCGCTCGCGGACGTCGAGGCGTTCGACGCGGCGATGGCGGATCCCGCGCCGCCGGAGCCGGAGCCCAACGCCTCGATGACGTTCGCGCAGCTCGCGATCTACCGTCCGTCGATCTGGCAGCGCCTGTGGAGCCGGATCCGCTACGGGCGCTGGCGGTGGCGCGCGTCTGGCTGAGCGCGGCGACTGATTGCGACTCCCACCCGCTTCGATCCGTCCGGAGCGTTGCCATGCTCCCGCTTCGCGCTGCGCTCGCCCTCGCCCTCGCATCTTCCGTCGCGCTCGGTGCGTGCTCGAACAGCGCGGGCGGCGATGACCAGGCCGGTATCGAGGGCCCACCAGGGCCAGAAGGTCCGGCGGGTCCGCAGGGGCTACAGGGTCCGCAGGGCCCACCCGGCGAGGTCACGGTTCTCGACGGCGGAACGCTGCAAGGTCCGCCCGGCCCGCAAGGCCCGGTTGGTCCCACCGGTCCGCAGGGCCCGGTGGGTCCGGCAGGTCCGATGGGCCTGGCAGGCGCGGCAGGCGCGGCAGGCGTGATGGGGCCGATCGGCCCGGCGGGCGCGATCGGACCGGCGGGACCGGCGGGGCCGCAAGGTGTCGCCGGAGCGATGGGCCCTGGCGGCATGGTGACCGGCGAGCTCGCCTCGCAGTTCGCGGGGTTCACCACGACGGCGTACGACGGTGGCGCCGGTGGCCGGGAGGTGATGCACGCGCGCTGTGCGGCTGCCTTCCCGTCCGCGCACCTGTGCCACGAGTCCGAGTACATCATGGCGAACTCGGCGACCGTGATTCCACCCGGTGGTGCGTGGATCGATCCGAGCGGCGGCGTCGAGGCCTCGTCGTCGGGATCGTTCCCGGTGCACGGCACGGGACATCCGCGGCTCGGCCTCTACGGTGGACCGAACAACACGAACTGCGCCGCGTGGAACGCGACCACCGGCACGCTCGGCTACGCGCTCACCGTCGCGGGATCCTCGCAGGTGCAGTGCACGACCTCGCACGTCCTCGCGTGCTGCACCACGCCCTACGCGGAGGGCTTCCGCGGCTTCACCGGACAGGCCGTGACCGGTGCGCGCCCCGGTGGTCGCGCGGAGATGAACGAGCTCTGCGGCGCACAGTTCTCCGGCAGCCACCTGTGTCACGTGGCGGAGTACGAGCGCGCACACGCCACGGTGCCGCCGCCCGCGGCCGGCGTGTGGATCGACTCGAGTGCCTACCTGCGCACGCAGGGCGACTCGTTTCCCGACAACTATGCGGCGACCGCCGAGATGGGGCGCTACGCGGCCGCGAACCAGCTCAACTGCACGGCGTGGACGCAGGCGGGTATTGGCGCGCTCGGCTATAGCTATTCGGCGTCGGGACTCGCGCAGGGCCAGTGCTCGGTGGCGCACGCGCTCGCGTGCTGCGACTAGCGACGCTACGCTGCCGCTCGTGCTGTTCGTGGAGGTCGCGCGCGCGAGCGCCGAGGTGGCCCAGACCTCGGGCAAGAACAAGAAGGTCGAGCGCATCGCGCGGGTGCTGCGCGACGCACCGCAGGACGAACGCGCGGCCGCGGCTCGCTACCTCTCCGGCGCGGCCGGGCACAAGCTCGGCATCGGCTACGCGACCGTGCACGAGCTGCGCGGAGCGATCGCACCCGCGGCCGAGCCACGCTTGACGATCACCTGTGTCGAGCGTCGGTTCCTCGCGATCGCGGAGCTCGAGGGCAAGGGCTCCGGCACCGCGCGCAAGGACAGCTTCGGCGCGCTCCTGGCCGCGGCGACCGAGCTCGAGCAGGGCTTCGTCGGCGCGCTCGTGCTCGGCGAGCTGCGGCAGGGCGCGCTCGATGCGCTCGTCGTCGAAGCGCTCGCGGTCGCGACCGGCCTCGCCGCGACCGCGGTGCGGGGCGCCTACATGCTCGCCGGTGACATCGGCGTGGTCTCCGAGGCGGTGCTCGGCGATGGCGCCGCGGGGCTGGCGCGGTTCGGGCTCACGGTGTTCCGCCCGGTGCTGCCGATGCTCGCGCACACCGCGGAGGACGCGCGCGAGGCCCTCGCGGCGATCGGCGGCGAGGCCGCGCTCGAGCTCAAGCTCGATGGCTTCCGCGTCCAGATCCACAAGGACGGCGACCTCGTGCGGGTGTACTCGCGCGCGCTCAACGAGGTCACGGCGAGCGTGCCCGAGATCGTGCGCTACGCGCAGGCGCTCCCCGCGCGGCGGCTGATCCTCGATGGTGAAGCGATCGCGCTCGGTCCAGGGGGGCGGCCGCTGCCGTTCCAGGACACGATGCGGCGGTTCGGTCGTTCGAAGGATGTGGTCGACTCGCTGCCCTTGTCGCTCGCGCTGTTCGACGCGCTGCTGATCGACGATCAGACGCTGCTCGCGATGCCGGCGCGCGCTCGGTTCCCCGCGCTCGATGCGCTCGCGCCGGCGCACGCCGTGCCGCGGCTCGT
>JAYVLW010001002.1:0-3670 GCA_043759315.1 Myxococcales bacterium | reverse complement strand
GAGCAGATCTCGCTGTCGCGCGACAGCATCTCGGTCTCCGACATCCACCACGCCTACTACATCGTCAGCGGCATCGCGCGCGGTCGCGACCTCCTCAAGATCATCTACGCCGAGGAGCCGGAGAGCGCGATCATCTTCTGCAACATGCGCGACGAGACCACGGCGGTCGCGAAGTTCCTGCAGAAGCAGGGGCTCGATGCCGAGCCGCTGTCCAGCGACCTGACGCAGGACGCGCGCGAGCGCGTGATGAACCGCATGAAGGCGAAGAACCTTCGCTTCCTGTGCGCGACGGACGTCGCCGCCCGCGGCATCGACATCTCGAACCTCTCGCACGTCATCAACTACTCGGTGCCCGAGTCGCCCGAGGTCTACGTGCACCGTACCGGCCGCACGGGTCGCGCCGGCAAGAAGGGCACCGCCCTCTCGATGGTCGGTCCTCGCGAGCTCGGAAACTTCCGCTACGTGCGCCTGACCTTCGGTCTCAAGCCGGAGGAGCGCTTGCTGCCGAAGGACTCGATCTTCGAGGGCAAGCTCAAGGTGCCGCTGCCGCCGATCGGCCTGCCGCAGCCGCCTGACCCGGTACAGATCCTGATCCGCGGCGTGCCGATGTCGGCGACCGGTCCGACGGATCTCGAGATGAAGATCTTCGAGAAGCTGAACTCGACCGCGAACGGTAAGAAGGTCCTCGCGACCCTCGTCGCCGAGAAGCTGGACAAGCTGTCGACCCGCAACAAGCCGCGCGAGCGGCCGGTTCGCGTCGAGCGTGCCGAGGGCGATGCCGCCCCCGCCGGTGACGAGCGTCCGCGCTTCGATCGCCCCGAGGGCGACCGTCCGCGCAGCTTCGACCGCCCCGACGGCGATCGCGGCCCGCGCCGCGACGACCGTGGTCCCCGCCGCGATGGCGAGGATCGTCCGCGAGGTCGCGACGACCGTGGCCCCCGCTCGGGTGGCGACGATCGTCCGCGCCGGTTCGATCGCGACGACCGCGGTCCGCGCTCGGATGGTCCGCGCTCGGATGGTCCGCGTTTCGAGGGGCCCCGCCCCGAGGGCGCTCCGGCCGAGGGTGGAGAGCGCTCGGCACGCCCCGAGGGCGACCGCGGCCCGAGGCCCGAGGGTGATCGCGAGCGTCGTCCGTGGCGCGACCGTGACGATCGTGGTCCGCGCTCTGGCG
Source organism: Myxococcales bacterium (assembly GCA_043759315.1). Taxonomy (GTDB): domain Bacteria; phylum Myxococcota_A; class Polyangia; order Haliangiales; family Haliangiaceae; genus JABFXX01. The sequence goes on along the minus strand of JAYVLW010001002.1, from coordinate 2,499 downwards.
GTGAGGATCGTCCCCGTCGCTTCGATCGCGACGACCGTGGCCCCCGCTCTGATGGTCCGCGCGCCGAGGGCCCTCGCCCCGAGCGCGCGCCCAACGGCGAGCACGCGCACACCGACGTGACCGCCCCGATCGCTTCCGCGCTCGTCGAGACCCCGAGCACGGGTCCCGTGTCGACGGCGCCCGACGCGAGCGCCGAGGTCCGTACGGATCGTCCCGCGGGTGACCGCGAGCGCCGGCCGTGGCGCGACCGAGATGACCGCGGCGGCCGTGATCGCGACCGCGGTGGTCGCGACCGCGACCGTGGTGGACGCGACCGCGATCGCGGCGCAGCGCCCGCTGCCGCGCCGGCTGTCGAGCCCGCGCGCAACGAGACCCTGCCGCTCGTGACCGAAGCGCCGCCCGAGGTCGCGCCGGTGATCGAGCCCGTGGCCGCGAAGGTCGACGACGTCGCCCGCGCTGCCGTCGAGCGCGCCGATCGTGGCGCCGACAAGAAGGGCAAGAAGAAGGCGGAGCCCGCCGCGGAGACCCGCGAGTTCTGGGAGACGTGGGCCGAGGAGAAGTCGACGCGCCCCGAGCCGACCGCGGCTCCGGCCGCCGAGGCTGCCGCCGCCGACGAGCCTGCCGCCGAGCGGACCGGCCGTGGTCGCGACCGCGGTGGTCGTGGTCGCGACAAGGATCGCGGAGCGCGCGGCGCCCGTGGTGCGAAGGCCGAGGCTCCGGCGGCGGACAAGGCCGAGGCCAAGCCCGCGAAGCGCGAGGCGGCTCCGGCCGCGGCCGCCGCGAGCGAGGCTGGTCAGGCTCGCCTGTTCGTCAGCCTGGGCAAGAAGCACGGCGTGTCCGCGGATGACCTCCGCGGCCTCCTCTCGGGTCCGGTCGGCGGCGACAAGGCGCGGATCGGCTCGGTGAGCCTCCGCGACTCGCACGCGCACGTTCGCGTCCCCGAGGATGCGGTCGATGCGATCATCGCTGGCGTCCACGGCACGAAGCACAACGACCACGACGTCACCGTCGAGCGCGCTCGCGCGTGATCTCGCGGTGGGGCGGCGCGGTCCTCGGTCTGGGCCTCGCCGCCTGCAGTGATCCGGCGTCGGTGATCGATGCCGGATCGCTCGACGCTGCATCCGGCGACGCGCTGGATGCAGCGTCGTGCGCGCTGCCGGTGCCCGTCGCGACCTGCGATCCGGTGGCGCATCCGCTGCCGAACCCGAGCTGCCTCGCGGAGGAGCCCGGGGCCGATGGCTGCCCCGCGGGCATGGTGCGGATCGCCACGTTCTGTATCGATCGCTACGAGGCCACGCTCGATGGCGTATCGCCGTACTGGAGCCCGGGCGGGTCACCACCACCGGCGCACTCGCGCAAGGACGCGGTTCCGCAAGCGTACATCTCCGGGACCCAGGCTGCCGCTGCGTGTGCAGCTGCGGGCAAGCGGCTGTGCACCGATGCGGAGTGGCTGCGCGCGTGCCGTGGGCCCGCGATGACCACGTATCCGTACGGGAACACGCGGATGCCCGGCGCGTGCAACGACGCGCGCGGCCAGCACCCGGCGGTCGAGTACTTCGGCACGACAGATCCCGTCATCTACACGATGCTCTCGCACCCGTGCCTCGATCAGTTGCCGGCGTCACTCGATCGTACTGGCGCGAACCCCGGCTGCGTCACCGCCGAGGGTGTGTTCGACATGATGGGCAACCTGCACGAGTGGACGAGCGCCGCGGGGGGCACGTTCCGCGGCGGGTTCTACGTGGACACGATCGCGAACGGCAACGGCTGTCTGTACGCGACCACCGCGCACGACATGACCTACTCGGACTACTCGACCGGGTTCCGCTGCTGTCAGTGACAGCAGCTATCGTGGGGGATGCTCTGCGGTTGCGCGCGTGATCACCTGTGCTCGCGCTGCAACGACGACGTGTTCGCCCAGCTCCGCGGCGTCGCCGCCTGTCGCGGTGAAGTGTGGGCGATGGACGTGGCGCGTCGCTTCGCGATCACGAAGCCGTGGCCGGCGTACGAAGGCCGCGCGGCAGAGCTGGCGCGCACGAAGGTGACGGATCTTGCCAGCGATCCGGCGCTCGTCGATCGGCTCGCCCGCGAGCTCGCGCACTGGGCGGCCCGCTGGTGGACGAGGCGCGAGCAGCTCGTCGCAGTGTGAGCCACCCGCCCCCGCCTCGGCAGACCACGAGCTACAGCAACGGCGTCCGGATCGATTGCAAGATGGGCGATCCACGGTCCTTCACGCCGCGGATCACGCGGACCACCACGCGCTCGGTGATCGTCTCCGCCGACGATGTGTTCGCGAGCCTCGACCTCCGCGTCGTCGCGGGCGCGCCTCGCCTCGTCGTGTGCGTGCTCGTCGAGATCCCGGCGCACGAGCGCGCAGACGGCGCGCTCGCAACCAGCTCCGTCACCGGCTACCCGGCAACGTTCGATGCCACCACCGGCGCCCCGCTCGCGTTGCATCCCGCGGGCTGCCTGCTCTGAGCTCCGAGCCCGCTCGTTCAG
>JAYVLW010001001.1:0-3664 GCA_043759315.1 Myxococcales bacterium | reverse complement strand
CGCCGCGTAGCGCGTCGACTTCGTGCCCATTGCGAGGAAGCCGCGGAACACGAGCGGGCGCTTGGTCATCTCGAGTGCGAGGCTGATGCAGGCGTCGATCTCCTTGCCGCTCGCGGCATCGAACATCACCGTGAGCGCGCCCATCAGCGCGGTGCGGCCCTTCAGGCTGGGATTCGTTGCGAGCGTCTTGTTGACTCGTGCGACCAGAGCTGAGGACGGAGCTTTGGATGTCATCGCCGGGGATAATATCTGTGCCCCAAAACACGTGGTCCTCCCACCGAGCCGATTCGACGTTGGGTGCATCGACGTGCGATAAGCGTGAGCGCGATGTTTGATGGCGTCGCGGCCACGATGAGTGATGGGTGCGGAGATCACGGGCACTGATCGCGCCAGGGCGACCGGTCAGTAGTCCCAGCCGCAGCGCTCGCGATCGAGGCGAGCGCGGACGCGGCGGCGGTACTCGCGGAGGGTGTCGCGGAGCATTTCGCACTCCCGTGCCAGGACTCGGGCGGTCGTGACCTCGTCGGCTTCGTCGGGGAAGAAGTCGCCCTCGATTTGGACGTGCGCGGCGCGGAGGGAATTGCCGGCGACCGCGGCGACGAGATCGAGCATGAGCAGCGAGCCGAGCGCCGGCTCGATCCGCAGGTCGGAGGGCGGGGGGATCCTGACCTTCATCGCTTTCTCGCCGGTGCGGTCGACTTCGGACGCTGCGGTTGCTGGAAGACCTCGAGGAAGAGCTTCTCGTCGAGGCGCGGCAGCTCGCGCTCGACCGCGGTGGCGAGGAGCTCGTCGGCCATGTTCATCAGGATTCGGTAGTTGCCGAGAGCGTGCTCGGCGAGGGTGACGCGGAGCTCGCTGGTCATCAGCGTCGGGTTGCCCGCGGCCTCGAGCACGTGGTCGAGGCAGGCGCACAGCTCGTCTCGGGAAGCGGCCTCGAAATGCAGCCGGCGACGGATCCGACTGCCCAGCGGCAAGAGCTCGGGAGTGCGGAATCGCTCGGGGAGCCGACCGTCACCGGCGAAGACGACGCAGAGCAGCTGGCGAGAATCGAGGTCCTTCGAGGCCAGGACGCGCAGCTCGTTGAAGACCTGGGTGAGCGTCTCCTGCGCCTCGTCGATGATGAGGACCGGCCTGCGCAGCGTGGCGGCGATGTGATCGCACCACCGGGTGCGCAGCGACTGGAAGCCGGCGAAGCGGTTGTGGGTCGCCAGCGGCACGCCAAAGAGCTCGCCGAGCTCGCGATAGAAGTCGGAGGTGCGCGACTGCGGATGCTCGATGGTGCCGACCACCGTGTCGGGGCTCTGGCGTAGCCGATGGGCCAAGAGCCGCAGGGCGATCGACTTTCCGGATCCGGGCTCGCCGGTGATCATCGCGAAGCCGCCGTCGGCGATCGCGTACTCGACGCGACGCAGGAAGCCATCGATCGCCGGCGTGGTGTGCAGCGCCTCGATCGGAATATCGGGACGGAAGGGGTGAAACTTGAGGCCGTACAGGGTCTGGAGTTTGGGGTGCGTGGTCATCCGGGTTCCTGATCGTCGGGAGCGACGTCGACATCGAGATCGCGATCGTCGTCGCCGATCTCGACGATCGCGGACGCCGGCTCGTCCTTGGGGAGGTACGCCGGAGGCATGCCGGTGGCGGCGTAGTCCGCCATCAGCAGACGTAGGTGCGGCGCGATGCCCGCTGGCGGAGGATCGGCCGCCGGCGTCGTGCTGGGCACGACCCGTCGGCGACCGTCGGCGTTCGCCGCCTTGTCGAGCGGCAGGATCACCACGAGGTGGGCGCCCGTTCGTGGATCTACCAGATCCACCGACGAGAGATCCCAGCGCGTGACGCGGACGGTGACGCGCGCGAGCGAGCGGTAGCGCCACGGCAGCTCGAAGCGCACACCGCCGACGGTGAAGGTCCCATCCGATCGCCGCACGGCACGCGTGGTCTCGACGCGAAACGCGCGACGGAGGTCCTCCGACGACGGGCTCGGTCGCGCGACGCTCGGCTCAGCGAGCGCACGCTCCAGTGGCGTACACTTGATCTCGTCGTGGCGCTTGCGCTGGTACTCGCCCTCGACCCACGCCTGCGTCGCGATGTTGAGCAGCGCGAGCGTCAGCTCGGGTTGCCCCTCGAGCATCGGGATCAGCCGGCCCTCGACCTGCGCCCAGAAGACTTCCTGCTTCGCGTTCTGCTCGGGCGTGTACGGCAGCGTCGTGTGATGCACCACGCCCAAGCGCGCGAGTCCTTCGCTCGTCTCGCCGGCGATCATCGCCGATCCGTTGTCGGTCAAGATCGCCCGCGGCAGGCCGCGCTTGGAGATCGCCTGCGACAGGCCGTGGATGAAGATCTCAGCGCACTCGTCGACGAGATACCACTGCAGATGGCAGCACAGCCGCGAGCGGTCGTCGAGCACGCCAAGTAGTACGGGCGTGCGCCATTCGCCTGCGCTGGTCAGCACCTTGCGCGAGCCGTCGTGGAAGTCCGCGTGCCACAGCGCGTGGACGTGGCTGACCTCGAAGCTGCGCGTCTCGCGGGGCTCGTGGACATCGCCACCGTGCCGCCGCTTCTTGCGGTGGCGGAGCCAGCCGCGGTGCTTCATGTACCGCCGCGTTGTCGTGTAGCCGGGCGGTGGTCCCAGCGCCGGACGCTCTCGGATCAGCGCGATCAGGTTGTCGTGATGGAGCTGAAACGTCCACCCCGGGTGGGCCTCGTACTGCGCCTCGAGCTCCGCCGCCAGCCGTGCCGGCATCGACGAGTACGTGCCCGCGTGCGACGGCACCTTGCGCGCCAATGCTGCCACCGGATCCTCGGCGTCCTTCGCGGCGTAGTACCAACGCTCGATCGTCGACAGCGCGTAGCGCATCGGCTCGCCCGTCGACGGATGACGGTAACTCTGAGCGGCGAGCTCGGCGATCTTCGCCGCGAGCGCGCCGTGTTCAGGAGGCGCCGCCAGCAGCGGACCGATGATCGAAAAGCGCAGCCGCGCCCAGCGGCGCGTCACCGACGCGTCGCGTGTGTTGCCGGTCGTCATGGTGCGCGCACCCTACGCACCCGATCCCCATGTTCACGAGTGCCAAGCTCTGCGTGGCCTCCTTCGTCCCTCGCGAAACCCGATCATCCGCTCGCTGTCACGATCCGGACCGTCGCGATCAGCGCATCGGTGAGCGCGCGCCCCGAGACTCCCAGCACGCGCTCGATGATCGCCGCGGGTAACACCTCATCGGGCTCGACAGGCGGCCACAGCCGACCGCGTTGCTCCACCCACCATGGCGTGTCGCGGAGCGCCGCAAACCACGACCGCCAGCGACCCACCGTCCGCCGCGGGGGCGTTCCGGACGCCGCCGTTCGCCAGGCTGCCACCACCACCGTGATCGCCACGTAGATCCGCCGCCCCAGGAACACCAGCGACGGGGGCGTGCGGCGATGTCGACACCCGTCGCGCGCACAGCACAGGCTCCGCCGCCGATCGAAGACCTCACCGGCCGCGCCGACCTCGCCGCCGCGCGGCTTTCGGGGGTAGTTGGCTTGGTCCAGCCGGCCCCCGCAGCTCGGGCAGCCGCCGGCCTTCACCGCTGCGGTGACACGCGCATCCTCGGCATCGAGTTGCTGGAAGAAGTTGATGTCCGCGATCCAGTCATGGGACAAAAAGGCTCTCTGGTTGGTGTGGTAACCC
>JAYVLW010001000.1:0-5939 GCA_043759315.1 Myxococcales bacterium | reverse complement strand
GTGCAGCTCAAGCGCGCGGTCAGCGCCAACGAGGTCAAGCGCCTCGATCCCGAGTTCTCGCAGGTGCTGTTCGAGGACTTCGCATTCCGCCTGTTCTCGACGGCGCAGCGCGTCCGCGCTTCTGCCGACACGCTCGCCACCGTCGCACCGTACGTCTCGGGACCCGCGCGCCAGCAGTTGCTCCAGCGCTCGCCCGGCAAGGTCGTGCAGTCCGCGATCGTCGGCGCGATGCGGATCTACCGCGTCGAGGTACCGCCCGCGCCCGTCGATGCGAACGGCCTGCCCGCGCGCGTGCGGATCGGCGTGGAGTACGAGGCGAACGTCACGACCGACGAGCACACCTACTATACCGTCGAGACCTGGATCTTCGGCCGCGAGGCCGGTCGGCTGTCCAGGCCACCCGGTGGGAGCAAGGAGTTCCCGTGCCCGAACTGCGGCGCGCCGTGGCAATCGAGCCAGGCAGGCACGCAGAAGTGCGCCTCGTGCGGCGAGATCGTCGACAACGGACGGTTCGACTGGATCGTCGAGCAGGTGATGCTCGCCTCGAGCGATGCGCGCCCACCGACGGTGACCAAGGAGGTCCCCGAGCGCGGCACCGATCTCGCGACGTATCGCGCGGCCGATGTCGACGCGCAGTGGATGGACCTCGAGAAGGACGATCCTGCGATCACGGAGCAGAACCTCGTCGCGCGGCTCGACCTCATCTATCGAGAGCTCAACAAGGGCTGGTCGAACAACGATCTCCGCACGGTTCGCGGCCTGGTCTCCGACGGCCTGTTCGACTACCTGCAGTACTGGGTCGATACCTACAAGAAGCAGGGCTTGCGCAACCAGCTCACGGACATGGGCATCACGCACACGATCGTGGCGAAGGTCGCGCGTGACAAGTGGTACGACGCTGTCACGATTCGACTGTGGGCGACTGGCAAGGACTTCGTGGTCAAGAGCGCGACCGGAGAGCTCGTGCGCGGCAGCAAGAGCTCGCCGCGCCCCTACAGCGAGTACTGGACGCTGATCCGCTCGCGCAGCCGCCGCGGTGCTCCGATCGCCACGCCGAACTGCCCGAACTGCGGTGCTCCGTTGAAGATGACGATGTCGGGCGAGTGCGAGCACTGCATGACCCACATCACCGCGGGAGAGTTCGACTGGGTCCTGTCGAAGATCGAGCAGGACGATACCTACCGCGGCTGACGCGCACTTGCCTCCGCCTGCTGTCCTCGGCTACCACCGAGATCCTCCTCGGAACGTCAGCTTTTGCTTGAGCCGGTCCTCGGCGCGCCGCGCGACGAGCTGCTCCGCCAGGTCCTTGCCGAGCGAGACCAGCGCCTCGATTGCCTCCTTCGCGTCGGCCGACATTGCGTTTCGTGGATTCAGCCAGGCGCGCGATCTGTCCGACGCGCGTTTGCCATGGTCCCGCGCAGATTTGACGCCGTCAGAGGTACCTATCGAATACGACCGCGCGGCGCCGGCGCGCTGATCACGCGCTCGAGCTCTGCCGCGATGTCCGCAGTCGAGCCGACGAACCCACGAAGCTCGTCGATGTCGACCGAAGCCTCTCGGATCAACTTGTCGGCGTCGGAGCGGTGTTTCCATCCCGTGCCGGACTCGGGGTCTGATAGGTACGCGCGCAGCTTCATGACGACCAGGGCCTCGGCCGACGCGAGATCGACCTTGCGCGCGAACGCACGGCCGCGGACCGCGGTCGCGAGCGCCCAGCTCTCGACCGCGTCGACTGGGACCATCAGATCGATGTCCACCCCAGCCGGTCCGTTCGCACGTCGAGACCGCAACCGGACCTGCTTCGCCGGACCGTCGTCTGGTTCGCGGCCGATTTCTTTCATCGACCGCGAGAGCTCGCGAACAACGTTCTCGAGGTCGGTCTGTGCCACCAACACGTCGATGTCCTCCGTGTTGCGGACTGCGCCATGCGCTGCCATCGCGACCGCACCGCAGATCGCGTAGCGAGCGTCAACGCGTTCGAGCGCATCCACCAGCTGCGTGAAGCGCCGCCGCACGGGCCGGGCGCGAGAAGACTGGAAGTCGTCAGTCATGAGCAACAGTCCGCGCGTGAGATCGGGGGGGCGTGCGTGGCGGGGCAGCGACGCACCCTCGCGTGCGAGCGACGCGAACCGCGTACCCGTACTTCGCCACTCTGACATCCACTCGCATGATAACCCGATCCGGCTAGCTCCGACGAGCCTCTCTCCTCGCGACCGTCCGACGTTGCGTTTGTTCGACCCAACCAGGGCGCGAGCTCTGTCCGGGTAGTGTCCGGGATTCGCGGGTTCATCAAGCGCTTCCCAGCAGCGGGCCAAACATCGCGTCCCCGTGAACTCATCGGATCGCCGTGCGTGTCCGAAGCGCGTCCGGCATACGGCCATCCGTCCGGCCGCCGGACGAATCGGACGCGCGCCGACCGTGATCTCGAACGCTTGGGGTTGGCAAGCTTCGTGTAGCGCAGCGGCGCCATGTCGGTCCCTCGCCAAGTCCTTCCCGGTCGCATCATCAAGATCACGCGGCGCTGCACGCAGCGTCAGTTCCTTCTTCGGCCGGACGACGAGACCAACAACGCCTTCATCTACTGTCTCGCCGAGGCCGCGCAGAGGTTCGACATGGGCGTCGTCGCCGCCTCGGCCATGTCGAACCACGCGCACACCGACGTGTTCGATCGACATGGACGCATCGTCGAGTTCATGGAGCACTTTCACAAGATGCTGGCCAAGTGCATGAACGCCCTCCGCGGGCGCTGGGAGAATTTCTGGTCCGCTGAAGAAGCCTCCGTCGTTCATCTCGTCGACCGCAGCGATGTCGTCGACAAGGTCGTCTACACGCTCGCGAACCCCGTCAAGGACGGCCTCGTCGATACCGTGGCCCACTGGCCCGGCGTCAACACGCTCAAGAACTTGCTCACCGGGAAGCCGCTGCGCGCCCAGCGGCCCAAGCACTTCTTCAGCGAGGATGGCTGTGCGCGACGTCAACTAGATTCACCCGACGTGTTGCCTCACCAGCCGTTGCTACCACGTTGCCTCAACGGGATCGCACCCGTCGATGTTGCTCAGTTCGTCGTGGCGGCGATGGACGTCGGTACGGTTGCGGCGATGTCGGCGGTGAACACAAGCCTCGTCGCTGCAGCTCGGCGCCACACCTTCACGCGGCGCTGAAGGGTGCGGAGCAGCGCCGCCGGATAGTCTGTGGGTTCTTCCGCCTGTAGCCGCATGAGCAGCTCGCTCGCAGTTCGATCGGGCTCGCTGTCCAACCACCCCAGAATGCGAGGCCACACGGTCTCGAAGGGATCCTTGCGAGTGCGCCAGTCCCGACGGGGCTTTGGCTCCTTGCGATGCGTGGGGCGCACTTCGCCGTCGTGCCACGCCGTCGAGAGGCTCTTGAGGAACTGAGCGAGCTCACCGTCGCGATGAGGAGCAGGGTTGGGCACCGCACCTACGGCAAGACCAGCGAGTTGATGCTGGACCGCCCGGATCTCATCGAGGAGCCGGAGCGGGTCGAGCGTGATGGCGGCCGCGCGCAACCGCTCCTTCATCACGTCCGGCACCGACTCTGATTGCAACAGGCGCGCGCACGGCGTCTCGGGTGCGTGGTAGCGCTTGCTCACCCGTGCGCCCACGCGCTTCTTCTCCGCCAGCTTGAACGACGGCTGGAAGAAGTTCACAAACAGCCTCGACGAGGCGTACAGGCGCGCGAGCGTGTCGGCGGCGGCCATCCCTTCGAGTCGTCGATAGCCGACGAGGCGCCGGACCACGGAGCCGTTCTTCTGTTCGACCCACGCTTGGTCGTTCTTCCGGTAGGGCCGCGCGCGCGTGAATTCGATCTTCGCTTCCGTGCAGTAAGCGAGCACCGTCTCGTTGATGAACTCGCTGCCGTTGTCCGTGTCGAAGCCCCGCAACGGAAACGGCATCGTCGTCCGCAGCTTGGTCAACGCTTCGACGATCAACGAGCCCTCGCGTACGGCGAGCGCGACGCACTCGGTCCAGCCGCTCGCGATGTCGGTGAGGACCAGCGTGTGCGCGAAGCTCCCCGCCACATTCTCGCCGCCGTGAGAGACGAGGTCGGCTTCCATGAACCCGGGCAGCGGGTTGTTCCCGTCGGCGAAGGTTCGCACGGGAACGGCACGTCGGATCGCCGGCTTTGCGCTTGCTCGCGTCCGCCGGCCGTCCACCTGTCCTCGGGCCTTAGCGAGCATGCGGTCGATCGTCGATGCGCTGACCGCAAAGACCTTCGCTCGAACACCGGCGTCGAGTTGCAGGTGTTGGTGCCGTTCGAGGGCCGGGAGAAGCACTGGGACCAGGGCCTTGAGCCGCTTGCCGCAGATACGAGCGGAGGCTTCCCAAAGGACGATGAGGACCTCGCGCACCGCCTCGTCGTAGAGCCGCAACCGCGGGGGCCTCGCCGTGACGATCGCAGCGGCGACGGAGTTCAAGACCCGGATTGAGTGCTTGCGGTGGTACCCGGTGACCGCAACGAACTCGTCGAGGATTCGCAGCTTGTCCTCCCTCGCTGCGTCTCGGTACCGTTCGCCGATCGCTCGCACCAATTCCCGACGAGCATCCACGCTGATTCTCTTGGCCATCGTTGCATCCTGAGGCCTGCCACCGCGGGTAGCAGATTCGGTGAGGCAACGACCCGCGCTCGGTAACAAACCGAGCGAAGCAATGCGGCAGCAGGGCGGGCGGCGCGGTGTCAGCCGGCGCCGGGATAGTTGTCGTTGCGGGCGTGCTCGATGCGGTCGCGTGCTCGGTAGTTGTCGTCGGCGAAGCTCCTTGGGTGGTTTGTGCGGCCTGGGCGTCCTCGATGCGGATGCTGCCGCCGGTCATCTCGAGGATCACGGAGTGGTGGACGATGCGGTCGATCGCGGCGGCGGTGGTCATCGGATCCTTGAAGATCCGGTCCCACTCGCTGAACACGAGGTTGCTGGTGATGATCACGGTGCGACGCTCGTAGCGCTCGGCGAGAAACGTGAACAGGGCCTCCATCTCGTCGCGGTTTTGCTGGACGTATCCGAGGTCGTCACAAATGACGGCGTCGAAGCCGTCGAGGATGGCGAGCTCGGCTTCGAGGCGAAGGTCGCGCTTGGCGGCGAGCAGACGCTGAACGAGCGCGAACGTCGCGGTGAACAGCACGCGGTAGCCGCGCTGGATCAGCTCGTAGCCGATGGCGCACACGAGGTGAGTCTTGCCGCGGCCGGGCAGTCCGAACGCGAGGAGATTGTCCCCGCCCTCGACGAACGCGCCCTCGCACAGGGTCGGCAGTTGCTTGACGACCTTGATCGGCAGGCGTGCGCGCTTGAGCGTGGCGAGGGTCTTGTCGGGCGGGAGACCGGAGTCCTTGAGGTAGCGCGCGATGCGGCGACGGCGGCGCTCGTGAGTCTCGAGCTCGACGAGGTGGTGCAGGTAGCGTTCGAACGTCCAAGTCTCGCGCTCGGCGAGTCGCGCGACCTCCTCGGCGTGACGCGCCACGGCCGGGAGCTTGAGCGCGCGCAGCAGGATGGCGAGCGACGCCGGCGGCGGCATCGCGGTCATGCCGCCACCTCGGTGAGCAGCGCGTCGTAGGCGGTGAGATCCACGACCGCCGGCGCGAGCATCGGCACGTCGATGCTCGTCGGGGTCGCTGCGATCATCGCCTTGACCGCATCCGCGGTGATCGCAGCGCCCGCCATCTGCAAGAGCGAGAGCGCGGCGGCTACGTCGGTCTCCATCGTGCTCGCCGCGAGTTGAAGGATCCGGAGATACTCGAGGTCGCCCTTGGTGCCATGGTGCGGCGTCTGGATCGCGTCGTAGGCCGCGCGAAACACGACCGACGGAAACATCTCCTCGCGGTACACCGCGGCGGTGACACGCGCATCCTCGGCATCGAGTTGCTGGAAGAAGTTGATGTCCGCGATCCAGTCATGGGACAAAAAGGCTCTCTGGTTGGTGTGGTAACCC
>JAYVLW010000999.1:0-4793 GCA_043759315.1 Myxococcales bacterium | reverse complement strand
CTGGCTGTGGGTCAAGCTGCCACGGTCGGCCGCCGCGATCCGCGCCGACATCGTGCCGTGAGCCGCCCGCGTTCGTGCTACGAGCGAGCATGTCGGCTCGACACGGCGCGGTCGCGATCCTGCTCGTAGCAGCGTGCGGCAACTCGACGACCGAACCACCCCCCAGGCCGGCCCCCGCCCCGAAGGCCGCTCCGAAACCCGCCGTGTCGAAAGTCCAGACCGCTGACTCGGTCACGGCCGCGTCGCCGGCGAAGCCCGATGGTCCGGCGGTGGTGGTCGAGGCGCAGTCGCCGATCGTCGATGGTGCCGCGCTGCGCACGAAGCATCGCGCGCGCCTCGCGGCGGACCACTCGCCGGTCAGCGTCCTCGCGGGCGGCATTCCGCGCGAGCTCGGGCAGCGGCTGTGCGAGGCCGTGGTGCCGAAGCGGCCGGCGGCCACGCCGGTGCTGCTCAAGCCGAACATGGGCGGGTTCAACTGGTTTCACGATCCGAAGACGCACCACGGCGACGATGGCGTGAAGGGCCGCACCACGGATCCCGAGTTCACGCGCGGCGTGATCAGGTGCCTCAAGGCGCGCGGGCACACCGCGATCACGATCGCGGATGGCTTCACCGGCAAGGCGAAGGACTGGGACCGGCTCGTCAGGATCTCGGGGTACGCGGAGATGGCGAAGGAGGAGGGCGTGGATCTGGTCGCGCTCGACGACGATGGCGTGTTCGATGTGCAGGGCGAGATGCCGGGCAAGCCGCTCGCGGTGCACGGCATGGACAAGACGCACGTGCCGACGCTGCTGATGCCGAAGCTGCTCGCCCGACACCTCGAGCGCGGGATGTTCCTGTCGCTGCCGAAGATCAAGACGCACCGGTTCAGCGTGTTCTCCGTCGGCATCAAGGGCATGCAGGGGACGGTGATGTACAGCGACGCCTCGCCAGCGTTTCACCAGAAGGGGCGCTCGCACAAGGAGCTCGGCAAGGCGCTCGCCGCGATCAAGCGCGGCGACGAGAATGGCCGCGCGCTGTACGTGGCGGCGCTCGAGGTGTTCGCCGAGCGCATGGTCGACGTTCTCGAGGTCGAGGCGCCGGATGCGGTGCTCGCCGAGGGCGCGCCCGCCATGGACGGCGACGGCTTCGACGAGCTGTATCCGCGCGAGGCCAACGTGGGGATCGGCGGGACCAATGCGGTGATGGTCGATCGTGTGGCCGCGCAGTACCTCGGGCTGTGGGACAACGCGGACCTCGCCAAGGAGCTCGGCGGCCACCGTACGTCGCCGCTGCTCGAGGTGGCCGCGAAGCGGTTCGGCCTCGACCTCGCGGCGCCGGAGATCATCGGCGATGGCGCGGAGCTGCTCGCGACACCGCAGAAGGCGCACCTCCACGGCATGGCCGGGTTTCAGATCGGCTGCCCGGGTGTCACCGCGGACGGAGCGTGCACCGCGGAGAGCCCCGACGGTGCGACCAAGGATCTCCACGCTGCGAAGCTCGCCGGCGCCGCGCCCACCATCGACGGCGCGATCGACGCGGTGTGGGCCACCGCGCCCGTGTTCGAGTTCGCGACCGACTGGTCCGGCAAGACGACGCCGGTCGCCACGCGCGCCCGCGTGCTGTGGTCGGACAAGGCGCTGTACATGCTGTGGGAGCTCGACGGATCGGACCTCGTCACCGATCGCAGCCGCCCGCTCGACGCCGAGCGCGTCGATCTCTACGAGGAGGACGCGATCGAGCTGTTCCTCGCGCCCGCTGCCGCGAATCGGCGGCGCTACGCGGAGATCGAGGTCGGCCCGTTTGGCCACTGGTTCGATCTGTGGATCGATCGCTCCACGAAGAAGGTCCGCTCCGATGCCGCGTGGTCGGCGGGCCTCACGATCGGCACCACGCAGGACGCCGCGAAGCGCCACGCCGTCATCGAGATCGCGATCACCGCCCCCGAACTCGTCGCCGCGCTCGCCGCCGAGGCGCGGCTGCCGCTCGGCCTCTACCGCATGGACGGCAAGAGCCCGAAGCGCTACCTCGCCGCGTTCCCCACACGCACGCCCAAGCCGAACTTCCACGTGCCCGATGCGTTCGGTACGCTCGTCCTCGATCCCTGATCAGCTCCGTGTCTCCCACGATCCGGAGTCGAGGGTCAGGAGCGCGAGCGGCGTGAGCAGCGCGTACGTCACGGGCATGACGAGAGCTTGCGGCACGAAGGAGAGCGCTCCGACGCGATCCTTCGCCGGCCAGCTGCGAACGCGCCAGCGGTAGTAGAGGCCGAACAGCACGAGGACGTGGAAGTGCCCCACCACGGCGGGCAGGAACACGCTGGCCCCGAGCGCGCGCACCACGGCCACGGGATAGCCGACGAGGACCACGAACATCGCGAAGTAGTTGATCGCGATCAGCGGATTGAGCCGCCACACGTGGCTGAACCCGCCGGTGTAGTCGACGAGGTTGGAGCGCCGCCAGCGGAGCTGCTGCGAGATGTACGTGCCGAGCGTGTTGGGCACGAACGTGCGGCAGCGCGCGGCGAGGGTGATCGTGGTCAGGTATCCGGCCTTCACGATCTGCCGGGTCAGGAACCGATCTTCGCCGTACTTGATCGGCACGCCGAGGAGCGCGCGGCTCTCGAGGATCGGCTCGAGCTCGATCAGCACGGCGCGCCGGTACGCGGTGAGGCAACCCGAGAGGCACAGCATCCGCTTGAAGCCCCACTCGATGTTGCGCATCGCGTAGTACGCGTACCAGTACTTCACTGTCTGCATGCGGGTCAGCCAGTTGTCGTGCTTGTTGCGGATGTCGACCCAGCCACCGACGGCCGCGATCTCGGGCCGCGTGAACCGGCGCACGAGCTGGCGGATCGCGTCGGGCTCGATGATCACGTCGGAGTCGACGGAGATGATGATCTCGCTCGCCGAGGCGCGCACCGCTTCGATGATCGAGCGCCGCTTCCCGGTGTTGACGCGATTGCGGCGGATCACGAGCTGACCGTCCGAGGTCTCCGCGATCGCCTGCGCGAGCGCATGGCTGTCGTCCGTGGAGGCATCGTCGACGCAGACGATCCGCAGCTTGTCGGGCGGGTAGTCCGATGCGAGGACGGTGCGCAGCGTCTCCTGGATCGCCGCGCCCTCGTTGTACAGCGGGATGATCACCGTGACGGTCGGGACGAAGTCATCGGTCGTCTGATCCCACGTGTTGCCGCGGACGAGGCGCATCACGAGGCCGCCGAGGTAGCGATTGATGAAGACGACGATCGCCAGCGAGTGCACGAAGATCCAGAACGCCTTCATGTCCCCGTCATCATCGTCGGCTCGATGGCAGGCAGCGTCAACCTGGGCTGCGCCCCAGGCCGACTTCTGTCACGCCGACCACGGCGTGCCGGGTCTTGCCACCGGTGTTCCGATACAGTGGTTGTCGTGGGCGGGAGCATCCTGGTCATCGACGAGGGGTGGGTGCAGACGATCTATGTCGCACGTGCGCTCGAGCGCGCCGGGTTTCGTGTCACGGTGTGCAGCGCCAACGGCGGCACCGCGCAGTATCGGCGCCGCTCGGTGACGTGGCAGTCGGCGCCGACGGTGGCGAGCGGCGGGTTGATCGCGCACCTCGAGCGCGCCGTGACGGACGGTGGGTTCGAGCTCGTCGTGCCGCTGACCGAGGGCGTGATGGCGGCGCTGTGGGCCGCGGCGCCGCGCTGGGCGGATCGCATCTTCCCCTCGACCACCGACGAGCAACGCGCGCTCCTCGCCGACAAGTACGTCCTGCTCGAGCACATGGCGCCGCGCGGCGTCGAGATCCCGCGACAGCATCGGCTCCATCCGACGCTCGATCTCGACGCGGTCGCCGACGAGCTGGGCCTCCCGCTCGTCGTCAAAGGCGCGACCGGATCGGCCGGGGAGCGGGTTCGGATCGTCGAGTCGCGCGCGGAGCTCGCCGGCGCCTGCTCGATCGCACGCGCGGAGGGTGGGCCGTGGAGCGTCCAGGAGTATGTCCCGGGCCCCACGTTCCTCGTCGGTGGCCTGTTCGTCGACGGTCGCGCGCTGCGCGTCTACGCCGCCGAGAAGCTCGCGCAACATCCGCCGCGCACCGGCCCCGCGATTCGCGTGCGCTCGGTCCATGACACCGCGCTCCTCGCGGTCGCACTGCGTGTCTTCCACGAGCTCCGCTGGACGGGCATCGCGAGCGCCGACTTCATCCGCCGACCCGATGGACGGTTCGTTCTCCTCGAGGTCAACCCGCGGCCCTGGGGCTCGATCGCGAGCGCCGCGTCGGCGGGCGTGGATCTGTTCACGCCGTTCGGTGAGCTACTCGCGGGTCGGAGCCCGCCGGCCGCTCTGGAGTTCACTGCCGACAACGAGTGTCTGATCTTTCCGCGCTATCTCCTCGCGCCCGCGTACCGCAGCGGCCGCGGGCTCGTGCAGCTCGTTCGCGATCTGCGCAGCGACCAGGGCGCCGAGTGGCGCGAGCCCGGCTTCGCGCTCCACCTCGTGCAGCGCCTCTACCGGATGCAGCTCTTGCGTCGCGTGTAGTACGGCGATCGATGTCCGGCTGCCGGACAGAATCTCGTCGACGACAACGTCAGAGAGCCATGCTCTACTCGGTGTATGGGCCACGTCTTCGCCGAGATCGATCTCTCGAATCCGCGATTTCCTGAGATCGCCAGCGTCAAGGTGCGCGCACTCGCCGATACCGGCGCGCTGATGCTCTGTCTGCCACAGCACGTCGCGACCCAGCTCGGGCTCGAGCCCGAATCCGAGCGCGAGGTCACGGTCGCCAATGGGGCGAAACAGCTCGTCCCGTATGTCGGGCCGATCCGGGTGACC
>JAYVLW010000998.1:0-2532 GCA_043759315.1 Myxococcales bacterium | reverse complement strand
TCCCGAGGACGACCGCGGCGTCGGCGCCGACGGCATCGATCTGCGTGATCGTGAACACGAGGTGGCCCATCGCCTTCGGGTCGGTCGCGTACTTCGCTTTGTAGTGATCGAACGCGTCCTGCCAGCCCCTGCGCACGTGGCCGCCGGAGGTGAACACGAGGTTGTCGATCTTCGCGTAGCCATCCATGTACGCGGCGAGGTCGCCCCGGTTCCACGCGGCGGCCTGCGCGTGAAGCACGTCGGTCACGGCGGTGGTGTCCATCGGCGAGAAGCGTCGCACCGGTGGGGCGGCCACGCACGCGCCGAGGGCAAGGACTGCGAGGACGACGAGCGAACGCATCAGATCGGCGAGAGCGAGAACACGATGCGGACGCGGGCGCTGTCGCCCGTGAGCGTCACGGTGGACTCCTTGCGCCAGCCGGTCTCGAACGCGTTCAGCACGGTCTCGTTTCCGATGTCGTCGTCGGGGTTCAGGAAGTCATCGACGTCGCGGAGGTTCGCGCGGAGGCGGATGGTCTGGCCCGCCTTCGGGGCGACGTTGATCACGGTCTCCGCGATCGGCGTGCCTGCGCCGAACTGCTGGCCCTCGCGCACGCGGACGTAGTTATCGGAGTTCTTGTTGAACATCATCGCCGAGCCGCCCGCCGAGCTCTCGACCCAGATCTGACCGTAGAGCTCGAGATCCGAGCCGGCATCGCCGCCCGCGTCGTCGACGGCGATGGCGTTGAGGGTGACGCGAACCTTCTGGCTGACGCGGACGCAGTCCTTGACCTCGTAGTCGGTGGTGAACGACATCCGCGCGGGCGAGTTGTCCTTCAGGTAGTTCAGCTTGTACGCGATCGGCGCGCCGGGGGACTCGCGCGAGTAGTTGCCGCCGGTCTTGATGAAGGCGATCAGCGACTCGTAGCTGTCGATCGTCTTGACCGCGGTGCCGGCGTCGCCGCCGAGGATGAACGCGGTGATCTTCGACTTCGAGATCATGTCCTTGTAGGTGACCGAGACGTCACCCTTCACGTCGACGCCGCCGGAGTACGCGAACTCGAGCGCCGCGCCCATCTCCGTCGCCGAGTACTCCGACTCGAACGTGAACAACACCATGCGGCCGTAGGTGACCGACGAGACGTAGACCGGCGGGCGGGTCTCGTCCATCTTGCTCTGGACCTCGTCGAGCGTGACGGTCGGAGCGAGCAGCGCGCTCGGCGACGACGGCGCATCGAGGTCGACCGTGTAGTAAGCCTGCGTGTACTTGACGATGTAGCGCGAGCGCGCCTCTTGCTTGGAGAAGTCGAAGCTCGCCTTCAGGCTCGCGACGCCGAGGCCCCAGCTGGCCTGGACGCCGAGCGCCATGTCGAGCTGCTCCTTCGAGTGAACTTCCTCGATCTCCGACGACAGGTTGGCCGGCGTCGATCCCGTGATCTCCTGCTGCAGGACGCCGGTGAGCGCCTCGCGATACGCCGACAGGCTGGGGGCTGGGACCACCGCGCTCTTCTTGCCGTCGAGGTTCTCGAGGCTCACCGAGATGGTGGCGGGCGCCCGGTCGAACACCATCTGGGTAAACAGGCCGGTGAGCACGCTATCGGCGCTGACCAGCGCGCCGGGGTACATCGAGTCGGAGTTCGCGGCGTATGCCACGATCTTGTCGTACTGGCGCGTCTCCTTCAGATTCTGCCGGGTGCACGAGTAGTCGCCCTCGCGCGCCTCGGCGGACCGCTGGCCTTCATCCACCTGCTGCGGCGCGACCGGGAGGTACGGCAGCGACTGGATGTAATCGTCGATGCCGGGCCCCGTCGGCGCGACGATCTCCGTGGTGCACGCGCCGGTGAGCAGGGTCGCGAGGGGGAGCCAGCTGAATCGCATGGCGCGCAATCAAGCAAGCGCGTGGCCAGAACTGGGACGATGCGCGGATCGTGCAATCGGTAACTTGCGCTGCGAGTGCGCACGGTTGTGTTCGGGCTTTTCGTCCCAGTGCGGACCTTGGACCTGGCCACTCGAGGAGCCACCGCGGTAGGTTCGCGCGGCAATGACGACGGGAAGAGTCAGCCTCGAGCGCCGCGGTCACGTGCTTCTGATCGGCCTCGACCGCGCGGCGAAGCGCAACGCGTTCGATCTGCCGCTGTGGGACGGCGTGTGCCGCGCCTACGGCGAGCTCGCGCGCGATCCAGAGCTTCGCGTGGGCGTGCTCCACGCCGACGGCGACCACTTCACCGGCGGCCTCGATCTCGTGCAGTGGACGCCCGTGTTCCAGGGCGGGAAGTTCCCGATCCCCGACGGTGGGCTCGACCCGCTCGGGTTCACCGGTCCTCAGATCGGCAAACCGATCGTCTGCGCCGTGCAGGGCATCTGCCTCACGATCGGCATCGAGCTGCTGCTCGCGACCGATGTGCGGATCGCGGCGAGCTCGACCCGGTTCGGCCAGATCGAGGTCAAGCGCGGCATCTATCCCGTCGGCGGCGCCACGCTGCGGTTCCCGCGCGAGGTCGGCTGGGCGAACGCGATGCGCTGGCTGCTCACCGGCGACGAGTTCGATGCCGC
>JAYVLW010000997.1:0-2839 GCA_043759315.1 Myxococcales bacterium | reverse complement strand
TCGAAGGAATCGCAGCCACGGTCGGAGTGATCGTCGGCAGTCTCGCGTGGTTCTCGCTGGTCGCTTATCTCACGCACAAGGGCAAGAACGTGTTCGGCGACAAGGCCGCATGGATCCCGCGCGTGATCGGCGTCGCGCTGATCGGCTACGCGCTGTGGCTCATCGCCAAAGCCGTGAAGCTGGCGATCGCGTAGAGCGCTCGACGTCAGTTCTCGACGGCTTCGAGGAGCTCGCCGATCGTCTCCTCGACGCGGATCGCGAGCTGCTTCGGCACCGGCGCGCCGTCCTCGGCGATCAACGCCGACAGCCGGCGCGCAGCCGACGCGATGGCGGCCCGCAGCTTCTCCTTCCTGTCGGCGTTCGTGACCGGAAACACGATCTCGCCGAACTTCTTCGCGAGCATCGGCTTCTCGAGTCCCTCCTCGAACGCGCTGCGGTGGATCGTGCGCAGGGTCTCGGCATCGGCATGGCCCGCGGCGGTCGCCTTCTCGACGAACTCGACCGTGGCGATGCTCGGGATCGGTGCCTCGTAGTGATCCGTGCGTGCGCGCTCGATGACCTTCGGTGCGCTGGTCTCGAGGAAGCGATAGCTGCCGAGCAGCTTCGCCACCGTCGAGCCGCGCAGGTGCAGCTCCTTCCGGCAGTACGCGTCGAAGTCCGAGAAGCCCCAGCGCTCCCACATCTTCTTCTCGCTCACCTTGGACAACGCCTCCGCCAACTCGAGCCACGTGCGCTTGAACTGCCGCGCTTTCTGCAGCGTATCTGCGCGTACGGGGTCCGAGGACACGGCGAGCATCCGGTCCTCCATCATCTGGTCGGTCTTGGTAATGATCTTCGAGCCCATGTCGGAACGGACACTACGGGCAGGGTCTGATCGGCATGGAAAACTGAGGTTCCAGGACCGGATCTCGACCAGTTACACTACGGCACGGGTCGTGCTCTCCTACCGCGCACACGTGAAGTCGATCGGCTGCCTCCTGTTCGTGCTCTGCCTCGCGGCATGCCCGGCGAGTCGGGAAGACGCGCTCGCGGGCGCTGACTTCACCGATGGCGGCGGCACAGGAAACACGCCGCAGTTCTGCAACTTCCATTCGGACTGCGCGCTCGCCGCGGCCACCTGCTGCAGCTGCCCGTCGTTCGCCGTCAACGTCAACGATCCTTCACACCGAGCGTGTACCGGCGTCCAATGTCCTCCGGGCATGGAGAGCTGTCCCGCCAACGTCGAGGCGGTGTGCGGGAGCCAGGGCACGTGCG
Source organism: Myxococcales bacterium (assembly GCA_043759315.1). Taxonomy (GTDB): domain Bacteria; phylum Myxococcota_A; class Polyangia; order Haliangiales; family Haliangiaceae; genus JABFXX01. Next base: position 1,585 of record JAYVLW010000997.1, on the reverse strand, counting down.
AGCTCGCCTGCAGCGAGCTGGTGTGCCCGGCGAGCTGCTCGGCAGGCTTCGCCATCGACGACACGACCGGCTGCTTGTCCTGCGCCTGCGCGATCCCGGCGAACCGCTGCTCGGCCGATGCCCAGTGCGTCGAGACCCGCGCGGACTGTTGCGGATGTCACTTCGGCGGCGAGGACACCGCGGTGCTGGCCGGCGAGCGTGGCGCCTTCGACGCGAGCCTGGGCTGCCCCTCGTCCCCGACCTGCCCGGCGCTCGACACCTGCGAGCCCGGGGCGGCCCCGCACTGCATCCAGGGCGACTGCAAGCTGGTGGTCGCGGGGCAGCTGCCCGCCAATGCCTGCGGCCGGGACGACCTGCCGGCGTGCCCATCGGGGCAGGTCTGCACGATCAACAACAATCCGGCCGCCAGCGTGCTCGGGGTCGGGTCGTGTGTGCCTCAGTAGCTCCCGACAGGCCGGAGTCCGGCCTGACGCGTTATAATGCCTGCCTCATGAGTGTGGACGGAACAGGCTCGGGTTCGATGCCCTACGCGGACGCGGCCCCGTCCTTGATCGGCCAGGTGATCGACGGGCGCTACAAGATCTTCAAGAAGCTCGGGGAAGGCGGGATGGGCGAGGTCTATGCCGCCGAGCACGTGCACATCGACAAGAAGTTCGCGATCAAGCTGCTCAAGACCGAGATCGTGTCGAACCAGGAGGCGGTGACGCGGTTCCAGCAGGAAGCGCGGTCGAGCTCGTCGATCAAGCACCGCAACATCATCGCGATCGAGGACTTCGGCAAGCTCACCGACGGCCGCATCTACATGTGCATGGAGCTGCTCAACGGGCAGGCTCTGAACGATCTGATCCAGACGCCGCAGCCGCTCGATCGGCTGCTCAACATCCTGATCCAGACCGGCCACGGGCTCGCGGCCGCGCATGCGCGGAACATCGTCCACCGCGACATGAAGCCCGAGAACATCTTCGTCACGTTCCAGAACAACGAGGACATCCCGAAGATCCTCGACTTCGGAATCGCGAAGGTCGCCGGCAACGAGGGGCAGAACAACCTGACCCGGACAGGCACGATCTTCGGCACGCCGTTCTACATGGCGCCCGAGCAGGCGCTCGGAAATCCCGTCGACGCGCGCACCGATATCTACGCGATGGGCGTGATCATGTACGAGGTGTTCGCGGGCTCGCTGCCGTTCCAGGGCGAGTCGTTCATGGGCATCCTCACGCAGCACATCACGTCGGATCCCGAGCATGTCGCGTCGCGCGCCGCGAAGGCGAACCGCCCGCTGCCGCCAGGTCTCGCCGAGATCATCATGGCGTGCTTGCAGAAGAACCCCGCGCACCGCTACGGCACCATGGACGAGCTGGTCAACGCGCTGATCGGTGTCTACCGGCAGGTCGCGGGCGCCGGCATGAGCACGTACATGGAGGCGTTCCCCGTCGGCGCGAGCGCCATGCACCCGATCCAGACGCCGGGGCCGATGAGTGCGCCCTACGGGATCGGAGCTCCGGTATCCCCGACCGTCGGGGTCGGCGCGCCGCCGGGCGTGATGCCGTCGGGCGGTCATCCGTACGTTCCTGCCTCGGGCTCT
>JAYVLW010000996.1:0-6134 GCA_043759315.1 Myxococcales bacterium | reverse complement strand
GCTCGATCGCGCGCGTGGTCACGGGGATGCCCTCGGCGAGCGGGCCCCGCGGCTTGTTCGGATCGCGCACGGCGAGCCGTGTGACCTTGAACCGCACGCCGTACCGCTCGGCGCACGCGGACGCCTGCCGGTCGAGCAGCTCGAGCACGCCGCCACCGACGACGCCACACCCGATCATGCCGATCCGGATGTCTCGCACCGGCCGCGCGCCGAGGCCCTCGAACCGCTGCTTCGGGGTCGATTGGACGAACACGCCCGCATCGCGGAGCAGCAGCGCGAGCCGCTCCTGATCGGCGAGGAACGCATCGTGGCCGAACTCGGAGTCGAGCTTCCACAGCGAGCACGCGGCGCCCACTGCCTGCAGCTCGCGATAGAGCTCGTTCTGCAGGTGATAGGGGAACAGAAGATCGCCTGGCACGCCGACGACCACGATCTGCGCGGTGACGCGCGCGAGCTCCGCGCGCACCGCCGCCGGATCGCTGCCGAACCGGCAGCGATCGATCGCGTCGCTGAGCAGGAGGAAGGTGCGGACCGGAAACTTCGCCGCGAACCGCGCCCCGTGGTGCTCGAGGTACGCCGCGACCGGCGGGACGGCGAGCCCCGCCTCGAGCACGCCGAACCGCGTATCGAGCTCGTCGCGGCCGCGATACGTGAGCATGCCGAGCTGACGGGCGCGGGCCATCCCCGTCGCGACGTCTCCGGTGCGCAGACCATCCTTGACGAGCTCGCGCTGCAGGTGGCGCGTGGCCGTCCCCCAGCCATCGGGGCGCAGGCCGGCGCTGATCGTCACGAGCCGCGCGCAACGCTCGGGATGTCGTGCCGCGAACGCGATGCCGACGAGCCCGCCGAGGCTCGCGCCGAGGTACGTCGCGGGCGTGGTGCAGCCGATACCGTCGAGCCACGCCGCGATCAGGTCCGCGAGCCCGAGCGCGGAGAGGGCAGGGATCGGTCCTTCGTCGAAGCCCTCCCAGGTCGAGCCGTTGCCAGGCCAGCACGGACACAGCACGGTCGCGCGCGTGGGATCGATGAGCTCGGCGCCGTGCAGCGCGGGCCACCACGGCTCGGCACCGCTCGCCGCATCGCCGAACGGGAACGGCGACGCGGTGATCCCACCCACGACGATCACCACGGGTGCCGTCCCGAGTGACGCGCCGAGCACGTAGCCGCCGAGCACGACGTTCGCCAGGGCGTGCCCTTCGACCACCATCGCTCCCTTGCGGACCTCGATGCGGCGCGGTTCGTATGTCGTCCCGGTGAGGGGGAGGGCTGCTATCGCGGACATGCGTCCGGGATGCTAGATCAATTCCGGGCGGACGTCAGGGCCAACGAACGGGTGCTCGCGCCCGCAGAGCCGCGAAACCTGCCGGATCTGGAGGTGTCTGGCTGCTACGATGAGGCTCCATGGCGGAGAGCAGCCCGCTCGCGCATAGCCCAACGCTGGTATCGAAGCCAGCGGGCGAGGGTCCAGCGGCCGAACGGCTGCCGCCGGGCACGCCCGTGGGCGAGTACGTGATCGACCGGTTCCTCGGTGCGGGCGCGATGGGCGAGGTCTACGCCGGCCTCCAGCCAGTGATCGGGAAGAAGGTCGCGATCAAACTCCTCAAGCAGGAGGTCGGTGCTTCGAGGGATGGCGCGGAGCGGTTCAAGCGCGAGGCGCGGGCCGTGAATCAGATCGATCACCCGAACGTGATCGACATCTTCTCGTTCGGACGCCTCGACGACGGCCGCCTCTACCTCGTGATGGATCTCGTCGAAGGCAAGTCGCTGCGCAAGGCGCTCGCCGAGGGACCGCTGGAGGTCCAGCAGGCGCTCGACATCCTCGATCAGATCGCGGGCGCGCTCGACGCGGCGCATGCCCGCGGCGTGGTGCATCGGGATCTCAAGCCCGACAACGTGATGCTCGGTAGCGGCGGCAAGATCTATGTCCTCGACTTCGGGCTCGCGAAGCTGCTCTCACTCGACGAGAGCGCTCCTCCCGTATCGATGCTTACCGGGCAGGGCACGTGGCTCGGAACGCCGGGCTACATGGCGCCGGAACAGTGGAGCGCCGATGGTGCCGGCCCTGCATCGGACCGCTATTCGCTCGGCGTGATGGCGTTCGAGCTGTTGAGCGGCAGCCTCCCGTTCGCGGCGCCGACCTTGCCGCAGATGATGGAGCAGCACTTTCGCGCGAAGGTGCCGGCGCTCTCCACGAAGGGCGCGATCGCGGCGAGCTCGAAGTTCGATCCCGTGGTGACGCGCGCGATGGCGAAGGATCCGCAGCAGCGGTTCCCGACGGCACGCGAGATGGTGGAGGCCCTGCGGACGGTCGCCGGTGGACCCGCGGCGAAGCGCGCGGCGGCGGAGCCGCCGGGCAAGCGCGCGTGGCTTCCCGCGGCGGCGGGCGTCGGCGTGCTCGGGGTCTCGATCGCGGCGTTCCTCGTCGTGCGCGGCGACAAGGCGAAGCAAGAGGCAGCACAGCCGAGGCCTTCGGCGTCGCCGGTCTCCGGCATGGTGCGCGTCGAGATCATGTCGATGCCGCAGCGCGCCGACGTCTATCGCAACGGCGGGCTCGTGGGACGGACGCCGGCCACGCTCGATCTCTCGCCCGGGGCCGAGCTCGCCTTCGAGATCCGCAAGCCAGGCTACGCGATCGCACGCCACTCGATGCTGATGCCAGCGGCGGACACCACGCTGCCGGTGTTCGAGCTGGTGCCCGTCAACGGCTTCGAGGGCGTGTGGCAGCTCCCGACGAAGGAGCTGCGGGCGTTCAAACGAACGGGCGAGAAGGTCGAGGTCTCGAAGCTCGAGAGCGTGAACGGCCAGCCGCAGTTCTACCGCCACTACGAGCTGTTGCCCGCCGACGGTGGCGTCGCCTTCGGGACGACCGAGGAGCTCGTCGATCAGCGCGCACCCTACGATCCGGCGTGCCACATCCCGCACAAGGTCGAGTATCAGTACGACCCGCAGACGGATGCGCTGGTGGTGCGGCGCGAGCGGGTCGCCGTCGACTTCAAGGAAGGCCACTGCATCATCATCTCGTCGGACCTCGGCGGCGCCGAGGCACTGACGCGCGTCGATCGCGGAGTCCACGATGCCCACGACACGATCGCGCCGGTCGGCCGCCCCGATCTCGGCCAGCAGCTGAACAACAGCAACGGGCCGACCAACGACTCGTTGGACAACGTCTACGACAAGGGCCAGAAGGATTCGGCCGCGTCGCAGAGCAAGACCGTGCCGGTCGACCAGAAGCAGCTCGACGCTCTCGACGAGAAGCAGCAGAAGGCAAAGCCAGCGCCGGGCAAGCCTGGCAAGCAACAGAAGAAGGCCATCCGGCCCGTCGACATCCAGGGCCCGCAGACCAAGAGCAAGGTGCCGCCGCCGACCGTCAACGCGAAGCAGGCGCCCACCAAGGAATCATCGAAGGTCGATCCGAGCAAGGCCGGCAATGCGGACGCCAACCCGGCCGTCCCGAACGCCCCTCCTCAGCAAGCTCCTCAGCAACCCACGCCGCAGCAGGCCAATCAGCCCGCTAAACCGTTGAAACCGCGCGGGGATTCGCAGGTCGCTCCCCAGGTCGCTCCACAGGCTCAGTTCCCGCAACAGCCGATCCAGAAGAAGTAACCGCCCACGTGAGACGGGAACCCCGGCTCTCACGGTTCACGGGATGGCGTCCGTTCGAGGATCTGGTTACGATCACCTCGGGTGGGGCCAGAAGAAGTTCGCGCGCGTCAGCTTCTCCTCGACATGATGGAGCTGCTGAGTAGCGATCCGTACGTGGCGATGGGGCTGATTCCCAGCGCGACCGCCGCGGACATTCGCAACGCGTTCCTGACGCGGACAAAGCAGTTCCACCCGGCGCGGTTCGGCCGCATGGCTCCCGATATCCAGCGGCTCGCGAACGAGGTGTTCCTCGCGCTGCGCGCGGTTCACGAGAACCTCGCGCGCCCCGGCGTGAAGCCGGGCACGCGCCCGAGCCAGCCGTTGCCAGCGCTGGGGCCGCGTCCGACCGGGGCGCAGGGAAGTGCGGGGATGCGTCCGCAAGCGGGGCCGTCCACGCCGCCGCGTCCACCGACCGGGCCGTCACCGATCAGCGGACGCCCCGGAACGCAGCCGTTCCAGCAGGCCCCACAGGTCCAGCCGCGACCGCAACCCGGTGCGCGACCGCTGGAGCCGCTGCCATCGCGGACGTCGGCTCCATCGCCGGCACCGGCGGCGCGATCGGCCGTGGGCGCGCGCGCCGCGGGGCCTCCCGGCGCGGGACCGCAAAGACCGCTGGTCGCCGGTGCCGCCGTCGAGCAGGAGCTCGCCCCGATCTATCAGCTGTTCGCGCAGCAGCAGCTCGCGGCGGCGAAGGTCGCGCTCGAGACGCTCGTCGCGCGCGCGCCGCAGTCGACGAAGTACAGGGCGCTGCTGTCGTATGCGAAGGGCCGGGCGGCCCAGCTGGACAAGCGTATCGACGAAGCGCGCGTCGAGCTGCACGAGGCGCTCACGCTCGATCCAGATCTGCAACTCGCCAAGACCGCGCTCGCCGAGCTGTTCACTCGCCGAAGATAGGTATACTGGCGGCTGAGCGATGGGGCGCGTCATCGGTATCGATCTGGGCACCACGAACTCGTGCGTGGCTGTCCTCGAGGGTGGCGAGGCGACGGTCATCCACAACCAGGAGGGTGGGCGGACCACACCGTCGATGGTGTCGTGGAACGCCGATGGTGATGTGGTCGTCGGCGCCGCGAGCAAGCGGCAGATGGTCACCAACCCCCAGCGCACCGTGTTCGGTGCGAAGCGCCTGATCGGGCGCAAGGCAGGCGAGCGGGTGATCCAGGAGGTCGCGTCGCGGCTGCCGTACACCGTGATCGCCGCGAAGAACGGCGATGCCTGGGTCGATATCGCGGGGACCCCGCGCTCGCCGCAGGAGATCTCCGCGCACGTGCTCGCGAAGATGAAGCGCGTCGCGGAGGACTATCTCGGCGAAGCGATCACGGAGGCCGTGGTCACGGTGCCGGCGTACTTCGACGACGTGCAGCGCCAGGCGACCAAGGACGCGGGTGCGATCGCAGGCCTCACCGTGCGCGCGATCCTCAACGAGCCCACCGCGGCGGCGCTGGCGTACGGCGTGCACCACCAGCACAACCAGCGCCTGGCGGTGTTCGACCTCGGCGGTGGCACCTTCGATATCTCGATCCTCTCGATCGAGAACGGGGTGTTCGAGGTGCTCGCCACCTACGGCGATACCACCCTCGGTGGCGACGACTTCGACCGCGTGATCATCGACGTGCTGGCTGACGACTTCCAGAACGAGCACGGCATGAACCTGCGCACCGACTCGGTCGCGTTGCAGCGCCTCAAGGAGGCGGCGGAGCGCGCGAAGATCGAGCTGTCGTCGGCGATGACCACCGACGTCAACCTGCCGTTCATCGCGGCCGGGGCGAGCGGGCCGATCCACCTGATGCGCGAGATCGATCGCGGTCAGCTCGAGCGCGCATGCAAGGCCTTGCTCGATCGCCTCGAGGCGCCGTGCCGCAAGGCGCTCGAGGATGCGCACTGCACACCCGCCGACATCGACCAGGTGTTGCTCGTCGGCGGCATGACCCGCATGCCGGCGGTTCAGGAGCGCGCGGTCTCGATCTTCGGCAAACCGCCGAGCAAGGGCGTCAACCCCGACGAGATCGTCGCCATGGGCGCCGCCGTGCACTCGGGGATCATGGGGGGCGAGCTCCAGGAGGTCGTGCTCCTCGACGTGACCCCGCACAACATGGGCGTCAAGGTCGCGGGCGACAAGATGTCGGTCGTGATCTCGGCGAACACCAGCATCCCGACGCGCGCGAAGAAGGTATTCGCGACGACCGAGGACAACCAGACGTTCGTCGCGATCGAGATCTATCAGGGCGAGCACGATCTGGCGTCGCGCAATCGGCGGCTCGGGCGATTCGTCCTGGGCGATCTCAAGATCGCGCCGCGCGGCCAGACCAAGGTCGAGGTCAGCTTCACCATGGATGCGGACGGCATCCTCGAGATCGCGGCCGCCGAGATCGGGACGGGGCGGGCGGCGAGCGTGACGATCGAGGCGGCGAGCGGTCTCACCGCGGAAGAGATCTCACGGCTCGGCAACCGGCTTGGCCGTCAGCATCAGTAAGCTCATCGCTAAGTGGCGA
>JAYVLW010000995.1:0-4563 GCA_043759315.1 Myxococcales bacterium | reverse complement strand
TCGTGCTGGTCGACCGATTTCCATCTCGGGCTCACGGGCGTCTCGCTGGTCGTCGACTGACGCGAAGGCGAGTCAGCGCTTGCAGCTGACGTCGTACGTCTTCTGCCACACCCCGCCGAGCTGCGCCTCGCCCCACCGCTTGACGCCCTTGCCCTCGGCCTGCTCGTAGTCGCGGAGCTGCACCGTGCCGTTCGGCGAGGTCGCCGTGCCGGTCCACGTCCACTTGCCGCCTTGCTCGCCGAGCGAGGTCGAGACGACGTAGCCCGAGGTGTTCGCCATCTGCAGCTTCGTCCACTGCTTCGCGACGCCGTCGTAGGTGCGGTACTCGGTCCACCGGAGCGGACCCGATCGTTCGGCGAGCGTCGTGGCGATCCACGCGTTATCGAGATCGAGCTTCACCGTGATGGTCGCGGTCATCGGCGCCGACGAACCGTTGCCGCGCGAGACGTTGCCCTTGCAGGTCCACGTTCCCGCGGAGGCCTTGCCGAGCTTGGCGATCTCGGGCGCGGGCTTGGGCACCGGCGTGGGAGGCATCGGCCGGCGCGGTGCGATGTTCGCCTCGCCAAACGGATCCTTCAGGCTGTCTTGATCCCGCGGCGCGCCCAGGCCGGCGCTGCCCGCGGCGCGACCCCCCGCCGCTGGTTTCGGCTGCGCAGCCTCCTCGGCGAGGGCGATGGCGGCTGACGTCGAGAGCGCGACCACGGCGAGCGTGCGGATCATGCGGTGACGATGGCACGAATCAGCGCGCAGGCGCACGCCACAGCCAGACGTCATCCACGTCGAGATGCCCGGTCTCGGCATCGTCGACGAACACGAGCTTCGCCGTGACGCCGGCGAACGCGGCGATGTCGATCGTCACGCGGCGCAGCGACTCGCCACCCGGCTCGGGAACGCTCGCGGTGGCGAGCAGCTTCGCCTCGTCGGCCGCCCATAGCTCGACGCGCAGCCTCGCCGAGTTGGTCCCTCCACCGAGGGACACGGTCAGCTTCGTTCCGGCGAGGGCAAACGCGGGCGAGGTGAGGCGGCCCGTCGACGCGTCGCCATCATGCATGCTCGTCGCGAACCGCCGACCACCGGCGCCGAGGACCATGGGCTGCCCCGGCAGAGACTCCGCCTCGGGGCGCTTGCCCCATGCCGCGCCCGTCGTGGTCCAGCCATCCCACGCCGCGGTCTCGAAGTCGTAGATCACCTGCACGCTCGCCGGCGGTGGCGTCGAGATCGCGGGGACCCAGATCGAATCGGGCACGACCGGTGCCCCGGTGTACACGCGCGGGCGCTCGTCGGCGGGCAGCTTCATCGCCGGCCGGTAATACATCTGCACGGCGCCGACCTCGGTGTTGACGTCGCGCTCGTCGAGGATGATCGCGCTGAACGCGTGGTGCTCGAGGGCGTCGTCGAGCCCGAGCACCTCGCGCGGCTGGCGCGCGGTGACGTCCTTGATCCCCATGCGATGGACGTGGGGGGTCTTGCCGGCGAGCTGGAGGTACCAGGGATGCGACGGCATCCACACGTCACCGTCGAGGGCGCGGATGCGCTCGACCAGTCGATCGCCGGCGGCGCGGTCCCGCTCGGTCGGGATGTACTTGTGCGGGTTCCAGCGCGCGCCCCAGCACGCGAGCGCGAGCGGCACCGCGGCGGCGAGGGCGATCGCGTTCGCCCCGATCTCGAGGTGCGGGCGATCGCCCCACCACAGCCGGGCGCATGCATACAGCGCGGGGATCGCGGCGCCGGCGGCGAACGCGCCGTGGAGGAACGCCGGCATGTACGCGTTGAAGTGTGCGAACTCGGTGCCCCAGCCGACGGCGCCGATCAGCGTCGACACGGCAAACACCGGCGTCCACAGCAGGAAGGCATGCGTGGCGCGCGGCAGCGGCCCCTTCACGATCCGGGTGACGAGGACCACGACGAGCGTCGCGCCGATGACGACAGAGAGCGCCGGGAAGTGCCACAGGATGTTCTCGAACGACTTCCAGAACCGGTCCATGTTGAAGTCGTGGGTGCCGTGGATCTTGCGGATGTAGATCCAGAACCAGCCGTGCGTCGTGGTGTTGAGGAGCCACGTTCCTCCCAGGCCGATCAACGCCGCTGCCGCGACGAACGCTGGAACCCGCCGCCAGTTGACGACGAGGACGACGAGGCCGCCGAGCGCGACGTAGACAATCCCGGTCTGCTTCGCAAAGAACGCGAGCGCGAGCAGCGCACCGCCGGCGGCGACCCGCGCGTGACCGCCTGGGCCCGAGCCGATCTTCGCCCACCGCGGCAAGCCGGCGAGCCCGGCGGTGACCATCCAGAGGAAGAACGAGTCCGCGCGGACGAGATCGAACCATCCCTCGACGTACGGATACGTCGCCGCGAACAGCCCCAGCGCGAGCAGCACGCCGGCCCACACCGGCTCGACGTGAAGGTGACCGTGGCGCTTCGAGCCCATCGACGCGAACGCGACGGTGGCGATGCCGATCATCGAGATCACCGAGATCGCGCGCCCGAGCGTGTAGGTCAGCCCGAACGCGCCGCTGACAAGGGCGAGCACCGACGGGTACAGCGGCGTGTACAGGTACGGAATGAAGTCGATCGACGGGGGACCGTAGATCCCGAGGCCCTGGTGGATCCGCTGCGCGTGGTGGAGCATGCCGCCCTCCATCCACTCGAGGTCGTAGGGATACGTCAGGCGCCCGGTGACCGCCGTCGAGAGCAGGCCGAGCTGGTAGAGCGCGGGGAGCGCGACCAGCAGCCACGGCAGCGCGCGCGCGAGCCGAGGCAGCCACACCGACGGGATCTCCGTCGGCGGTGGGTTCGCGACGGTGGCGCCCGGAAGCTCGGCGAACTCGTCGCTCACGGGAGGACCTCCAGCGTCGTCGCCGCGACGGCGTCGTCCTTGATCGTGGCCTTCGGCGCGGTCGCGTGCGCGCGGCGCTTCGGATCGAACATGCCGGCCCACACGGTGAACTGGCCGGTCGGCGCGTTGCGCGGGACCATCACGGTCGTGGTGTACCGGATGTACTGCCCTGCCTGCCACCACTCGAACGGCCGCACGGGGCGATGGTCGCCGTTGAAGAAGAACTTCTGGGGTCCCTCGAGGTGCACGAACATCCGCCAGTCGCCGCGGATCTTGCCCTTCGCCTCGAACGTCCAGGTCAGCGTGATCGGATCGCCGCGCTTCGCGTTCGGTGGCGCGGTGACCTCGAGCAGGCGCACGCTGTCGCCGAGATCCGCGTCGAGCGAGCTCGCGATCACCGGCCGCGCGGGGAGCAACGCCTCGGCGGCGCCGGCCGGGACCTCGCTCTGATCGAACCACGTCGCGAACGCGCTGCGCGTGCTCGCGCAGGCTCCGCTATCGGCGAGATCCTCGGTCTCGCCCGGATCCTCGTCGAGCCGGTAGACCTCCCAGCTCGTATCCGGGCTGACGTTGTAGATCACGTGGCAGTCCTTGCCCACGCCGGCACGCATCTCGTGCTTGCCCTCGTAGGACAGCTGCTGCGGCACCATGCGATCGCGGTCGACGCCGGTGATCGCGCCGAGCAGCGACTGGCCCATCATGTCCGGGGTGGACGGGGCACCGGCGAGGTTCGCGAGCGTCGGCAGGATATCGACGTGGCCGGCGGGCTCCGTCGAGCGCCGCGGCGCGATGCCCGGCACCCGGATGATCAGCGGCACGTGGGTCTGCGCGGCGTACAGGTGGTAGCCGTGCAGCTCGATGTCGTGCTCGCCGAACCCCTCGCCATGGTCCCCGGTCACCACGATCACGGTCTTGTCGTAGAGGCCCTTCGCGCGCAGATCCTCGAGCAGGCGGCCGATGTGAAAGTCCGTGAACCGGAGCTCGCCATCGTAGAGCGCCATCCGGTCGGCACCGAACGAGGGCAGCTCGGGGTGCGGCTCGTACGCGTAGTGCGGATCGTAGTAGTGGACCCACAGGAACCAGCGGCTCCCGGCGTGGCCGTCGACGTACTTGATCGCCTTGTCGGTCTGCTCCTTCGACGAGCTGCCCTTGGTCTGCTCGGGGCCGGCGTTCGCCACACCCTGATGCAGCACCGCGCTGGAGTTGTCGTAGTCGGTGAACCCCTGGTCCATCCGGCGCACCCGATCGAAGTACCAGTAGTTCGTGAACGCACCGCTCGTGAACCCGACGGTGTCGAGCGTCTCGGCGATGGTCGTCGCCTTCGGTAGCAGTCCCGGCCAGCCCTCGATCGAGGTGTCGTAGTACACGTCGAGGGGCAACCGCCCGGTCAGGATCGCCGGCATCGAGTAGCGCGTCGACGGTGCGTGCGCCCAGCTGTTCTCGAACACCGTGCCGCCCGCGGCGAGCTTGTCGAGGTTCGGCGACGTCGGGCGCGGATAGCCATACGTGCCGAGGTGATCGGCGCGCGTCGTGTCGATCGTGACGAGGAGGACGTTGAAGTCCTTCGGTACGCTCGCCGGCACCGGGACGAACGCGGTGTCGTGCGCGGGCGGGTGCGGACCTGCGTCGCCGCCCACGCAGTTCTGATCGATCCCGTCGCCCGGCTGCTCGGGCACGCCGGGATGAATGCCCGCGTCGCCATCGTCGCAGTCGCCACCGCCGAGGAA
>JAYVLW010000994.1:0-5226 GCA_043759315.1 Myxococcales bacterium | reverse complement strand
CAGCGGGAGCGTGCGGCGGATCAGCTCCGTCTGCGTCGCGGTGTTGCCGATGACCTCGATCGACTCGATCAGGATCAGGGGGCCGAACTCGCTGTCGTCGTGCAGGCCGGTGTCGGGGGCGTCGCCGGGCGGGACCAGCGGTGGTTCCGCGGGCGGGGCGTCCTGCGCGAGCGCGAGGCGTGCCTGGGCGACGCCGCCGCACAGCGCCACGACGCAGAGGAGCCCGGTTCGCATCTACCGTGAACGTAGCGCATCGCTCCCGGCCGGTGCTACCGTCACGCCGTGCGCTGGGCCACGCTCATCGTCACGGTCGCACTTGCGGCGACCGGCGCCGCCTGCAACGACCTGCGCGACTTCCGCGGGACGTGGCGGGGTCCCCGCGTCGGAGATGCGGCCGTGGTCAAGGTCGGCGTCGCCGCCACCGCGGTGGCGACGCTCACCATCGATGCGCTCGACACCCACGGGCTGTCCGGCGAGCTGTCGATTCCGGGCCTGATCACGAGCGCGCCGATCGAGTCGCTGCCGGGGGCGGAGGCGGATGCGCTCGCCGGGATGTCGTTCACCGGCGCGCCGCTGCGCGTGTACCTGGCGTTCGTGCCCGTCCCCGATGGCGGGGGCGAGGCCCTGGCCCTGATCGCCCTGTTCGACGATCACCGCATCGAAGCGCGCATTCTTCGCGGCGGAACGGTGCCCCTGTATGCCATCTTTGCACTGAGCGAGTCGTGAACTGCCCCAACTGCAAGGCCGGCAACGCCGAGGACGCTCGGTTCTGCGGAACGTGTGGCCACACCATGGCCGCCACCGAGGCCTCGAATCCGAAGCTCGCGACGTTCGGCGAGGCGCCGTCGCTGATCGGCCGCGAGATCGCCGGGCGCTATCGCGTGCAGGCCAAGCTCGGCGAGGGCGGCATGGGCGCGGTCTACAAGGCGGAGCAGATCTCGCTCAAGCGGCAGTGCGCGGTGAAGCTGTTGCGCCCCGAGGTCGCCGGCAGCCAGATGCTGCTGCGGCGGTTCAACGCCGAGGCCGAGCTGGTCGCGAAGCTCTCGCACCCGAACACGGTCAACATCTATGACTTCGGCCAGGACAGCGACGGCACGCTGTTCATCGCGATGGAGTACATCGAGGGCAAGAGCCTGCGCGATGTCATCCATCAGGAGGCGCCGCTGCCGCTGCGGCGAGCGCTCTCGATCGCTCAGCAGGTCGCCGCCTCGCTCGTCGATGCGCACGCGCACTCGATCGTCCACCGCGATCTCAAGCCCGACAACGTGATGCTCCAGGATCGCGGACGGCAGAAGGACGTGGTCCGCGTCCTCGATTTCGGCATCGCGAAGCTGCGCGACGAGAATCGCCAGTCGCAGATGGCGATGACCCAGGCCGGCGACATGCTCGGGACGCCGCAGTACATGTCGCCCGAGCAGATCCGCGGCGAGACCATCGACGGCCGCACCGACATCTACTCGCTCGGCGGGCTGCTCTACGAGATGGTCACGGGACGGTTGCCGTTCGAGGCACCCACGGTGCTGGCGCTGCTCTCGAAGCACCTGACCGAGACCATCGTGCCGCCGTCGCAACGGCGTCCGGACCTCAATCTCCCGCCGGAGATCGACGCGCTGATCCTGCGCGCGATGGCGAAGGACGCGGCCGCGCGCCCACCGACGATGGAGCAGTTCGGCGAGGACATCGCGAACGCGCTCGCGATGTTCCCGTCGGAGACCGGCCCGCGCACCGCACAAGCCACGGCGCAAGCGACCTCGCAGCAGCCCGTGCCGCAGCCGACCCCGTATCCGCGCCCGCACCAGATGACGCCGGCCCCGATGCCGTCGGTGGGAGTGACCACCCCGACCGCGGCCGTTGGAGGTCCATCGCCGGGCGCCTACGGCGCGCCTGCCTATCCGCCGCCCCAGCCAAGCTCGTACGATCCGCACGCGCAACCCCACGTCCCGTCACAGCAGCTCGCGAAGCCGAGCAGCGGCGGCAAGGGCATCTGGGTGCTGTTCGGCCTCCTCATCGTCGCGGGCATCGGCACCGGCGTGTACTTCGGCGTGATCCGCAAAGGCGATGCGCAGGCGAGCCCCGACAAGCCGACGCCCGGGTCCGATGTCGGTGGCACCACACCTGCGGCGACCCCCGATGCGGCGGTCGCCGAGCCGCAGCATGCCGATCCGATCGATGCCGCACCGATTGGCGACGATCCATGGGCGAAGGGCGGCGGCAGCGCCGCGGTCGGCGGCGACGACGACCCGAACACCGGTGACGACGACTCCGCACCGCCCACGCCGCAGCAGACCAGCAACATGCCGGCGGAGTGCATGGACCTGGTCTCGATGATGGAGAAGATGGCGAAGTGCAAGGCGCTCCCCGAGACCTCGCGGCAGCAGATGCAGCAAAACGCGGATCAGCTGCGCACGATCTACGCGGGCAACCAGCTGCCGCCCGCGTCGATCCCGCAGATGCGCGATAGCTGCCGGCAGGGTCGCGACGCGATCAAACAATCGATGAAGCAGCTCAAGTGCGGGATGTGACCATGGCCGTTCGCTTGACCCAGTACGCGCGCGGTGGCGGATGCGCCGCCAAGCTCCGCCTCACCGAGCTCAACCACGTGCTCGGCAACCTGCCCGGCGCGGGCGGCCCGCCGCGCGCCGACATTCTCGTCGATCACCAGTACTCCGACGACGCCGCGGTCGTCCACCACGCGGCGGGCCGCGGCCTCGTGCTCACGGCCGACGTGATCGCGCCGCTGGTTGACGATCCGGCGTCGTTCGGCGCGATCGCCGCGACCAACGCGATGAGCGACGTGTGGGCCATGGGCGGCGAGCCGCGGTTCGCGCTCAACCTCGTGTTCTTCTCCGACGAGGTCCTCCCGATCGAGGTCCTCGACGAGATCCTCGCCGGCGCGGCGAAGGCCTGCACCGCGGCGGAGGTCGCGATCGTCGGCGGTCACTCGGTCCGCGATCCGGAGATCAAGTTCGGCCTGTCCGTCACCGGCGAGGTCCAGCCGGGCTCGCTGTGGAGCAACCGCAAGGCGAAGGCCGGGCAGGCGCTCGTCCTCTCGAAGGCGCTCGGCACCGGGGTGATGGGGCAGGCGATCAAGAAGGAGCTCGCCTCTCCCGAGGCCGCCGCCGCCGCCATCGCCTCGATGACCACGCTCAACCAGGGCGCGGCGCGGGTCGGCCACGCGCACGGCGTGACCTCGGCGACCGACGTCACGGGCTTCGGCCTGCTCGGTCACCTGCGCAACATTCTCGCCGGCTCGAACCTCGCGGCGAAGGTCGACCTCGCGTCGCTGCCGCTGCTGCCCACCGCGTTCGAGCACATCCGCGCGAAGGTCTGCCCGGCGGGGAGCAAGGCGAACCGCGCGTACGTGGCGAACTTGGTGAAGTGGGCGAGCGGCGCCGAGTTCGCCGCCGATCCGATCGACGAGACCGATGCCGAGCTCCTGGCGTCGCTCGCATGCGACGCGCAGACGAGTGGTGGTCTGCTGCTCTGCATGCCGGCGGATCGCGCTGCTGCGTGTGTGACGGCACTTCGCGATCTCGGGCTACCGGCGGCGCAGATCGGCGAGCTGACGGATCGCACGGACGCGCCGCCGATCACGCTCCACGGATGAGCTCCGTCTCGTGCGCCGACGGGCCGCACGGACGCGAACCATGCGCCCCGAGGATGCGGCGAGACGGTCGCCGTGTGCGGCGACACCTACCGTTTCGTTCCTTGAAATTCTACATGTCGGCATATAGAATTTCCTACATGGCGATGATCGAGAGGACGGCTCTCTTCGACCGCGTCCGCAGGCTCTTGCGAACGAGTCCCGTGGTTGCGTTGCTCGGCCCTCGGCAGTCGGGCAAGACCACCCTCGCACGCCAGGTGCTCGCGGCGACGGGCCGTGGCGAGCACTTCGACCTCGAGGATCCGCGTGACCTGCAGCGCCTGCAGCAGCCGATGACCGCGCTCGAAGGGCTTCGCGGGCTCGTCGTGATCGACGAAGTGCAGCGCACGCCAGAGTTGTTCTCCGTGCTCCGCGTGCTCGCCGACCGCAAGCCGCTTCCGGCGCGATTTCTCGTGCTCGGCAGCGCGTCTCCGCAGCTGCTGCGACAGTCATCCGAAACTCTGGCCGGCCGGGTCCGGTTCGTCGAGTTGCCGGGGCTCTCGCTCGCGGAGGTTGGTGTTCGACATGTGCGTCGGCGCCTCGCGCGCGGCGGGTTTCCTCGCTCCTACCTCGCGGCATCAGACCTTGCGAGCTTCGGCTGGCGAGAGGACTTCATTCAGACCTTCATCGAACGGGATATCCCCGCGCTCGGCGAGCTTGTCCGGTCGCCGGCGAACCTGCGCCGACTGTGGACCATGCTCGCCCACCGCCACGCGCAGGTGTGGAACGGGGCCGAGCTCGCGGCGGCCCTCGGCGAGTCCTATCCAACGGTGAAGCGCCACCTCGATCTCCTGACCGGCGCGCTGGTCGTACGACAGCTTCAGCCGTGGCTGCCGAACCTCGAGAAACGCCTGGTGAAGTCACCCAAGGTGTACGTTCGAGATAGCGGGCTCGTCACCGCGCTACTTGGCCTCCGTACGTTTCGCGAGGTCGAAGGCCATCCGGCGCTCGGTGCGCTGTGGGAAGGTCTGGTTCTCGAAGAGCTGCTCGGCGCGATCTCCGAGCGCGAGCTGTTCTTCTGGGCGACACACGGGGGCGCCGAGGTCGACTTCGTCTGGCGAGGAGCAGGCACGACCTTCGGCTTCGAAGCGAAGTGGGGCGATGCCCCATCGATGACCAAGTCGATGCACGTCGCACTCGCCGACCTGAAGCTCGATGGACTCTACGTGGTCTACCCTGGGCCGCGACGGTACGCGATCGCGCCGAACGTCCAGGTCCTACCACTGGCTGACCTGGCATCCATCCTCCCGCGTCGACGCTGAAGGTCGCTGCTCGTTCGTTGGTCAGCCCAGGTACGGCTCGTGGCACACGGCCTCGACGTTGTGCCCGTCGGGATCGAGGACGAAGGCGCCGTAGTAGTGCTCGTGGTACTGCGGGCGGGTGCCCGGCGGGCCGTTGTCCTTGCCGCCGGCGGCGATCGCGGCCTCGTAGAACGCCTTGACCTCGGCCCGGCCCTTCGCGCGGAACGCGATGTGGATCTTGTCGGTGGGCGTGCCGCCGCTGTGGATCCAGAACTCCGGCTTGCCCTTCTCCCCGAAGCCGGCGACGCCCGGGAAGCCCATCAGCTTCTCGTAGCCGAGCGG
>JAYVLW010000993.1:0-3507 GCA_043759315.1 Myxococcales bacterium | reverse complement strand
GAGGCCAAGCAGGCGTTCACCGGCGGCCGGAAAGCGTTCGCCGCGAAGAAGTACGGCGACGCGCTCGTGCTGTTCACGATCGGATACGCGCTGGCTCCCGAGCTGCCCGGCTTCCTTCGCGAGCTCGGCTCGACCTACGACAAGCTCGGCGCCGCGGAGTCCAAGCGCGAGTTCTACCGCCGCTACCTCGTCCAGCGCCCGTTCGGCGCGAACGCCGACGTGGTCCGCGCGGAGCTCGCGAAGGACAAGGACATCCTCGGCACCCTGCTCGTGTCGTCGAGCCTGCCGTGCACCGAGCTGTGGGTGAACCGCCAGCGCATCACCGGCAAGCTCCCCGACAAGGGCATCATCGTGGCGCCGGGCAGCTACAAGGGCCTGTGCTTCAACCCGAAGTACGAGATGGCGCTGTTCGAGTACGCCACGGTGGAGGCGGGGAAGCCGGCGTCGATGGCGTTCCGCTGGTCGATCATCGAGAACAAGCTCGAGCGCCCCCTGGGCCGGATCGCGCTCGAGAACCCGAAGGCCCCCGGGGTGATGATCGACCTCGGGATCACCTCCACGGAGATCGGCGTCGCGGCACCTGCCGACGGCCGAAAGCTGAAGATGGTCCTCAAGGACGACAGCGGTGTCAGGACGGAAGAGCGGATGGTGCAGATCGAGCCGGGACAACGCCTCCCGGTGAAGTGGTAAGGTCCGCCCGCCGTGGTGTCGGAGCGCCCCTCGCAAGAAGGCAAGCTGTCGCCGGGGGCCCCGAATGACCCCGTGGCGTTCGGCCATTACTATTTGCTGGGGCTCATCGCGCGCGGCGGCATGGCGGAGGTCTATCGCGCGAAGCCGCAGGTCGGTCAGCGCCGGCTGTACGCCGTCAAGGTGATGCGTCCGCAGCTCGCTCGCGAGGCGCGCTTCATCGACATGTTCCACCGCGAAGGCAAGCTCGCGATGGTTCTCAAGAACCGCTGCATCGTCGAGACCGTCGAGGTCGGGCAGCACGACGGTCGGCACTTCATCACGATGGAGTACGTCCCCGGCCGCGATCTGACGCAGGTCCTCCGGCGCTGTCAGGAGACGCAGCAACGCATCCCGGTGCCGCACGCCGTGTTCATCGCCGCGCGGATCGCCGAAGGCCTGCACTTCGCGCACACACTCGCGGGTGTCGACGGGCGGCCGCTCAACATCGTCAATCGCGACGTCTCCCCGTCGAACGTCCGCCTGTCGTACGACGGTGACGTGAAGCTCCTCGACTTCGGCATCGCGCAGGCGCTGATGAAGTTCACGAGCGAGATCGGCATCCTCAAGGGCAAGTTCAGCTACATGTCCCCGGAGCAGATCCGCGGCATGCCGCTCGATGCGCGCACCGACGTGTTCTCCGCCGGCATCATCCTCCACGAGATGCTGACCACCGAGAAGCTGTTCCGCGGCGACACCGAGTTCGCGCTGATGGAGAAGGTCCGCAAGGCCGAGGTGCCGCCGCCCTCGAACTTCAACCGCCGCGTCACCCCGGAGCTCGATGCGATCAGCCTCAAGGCGCTCGCGCGCGATGTCGCCGATCGTTACCAGTCCGCGGCGCAGCTCGCCGCCGATCTCGATGCGCTGATCGAAGGCTACCGCTTCGATCCGAAGGAGCTGCGCCAGTTCATGCGCCAGCTGTTCCGCAAGGAGTACGCGAAGGAGCAGGAGGACATGCAGATGTCCCTCGACGTCGAGCCGGGCGGGCTGTCGATGTCGATGACCGCCGGCGGCGGGCGCCTGACCACCCAGCCGGGCGTGGGTACCCCCACGGAGACCGTGCCGCGCCACACCGTCCAGGGCAGCGGTCCCCAGCCCCCGCCTCCGGAGATCATCACCGAGCCGGCCACCCCGGACGATGACGACAAGCCCAAGGGCTTCTGGGGCTCCTTGTTCAAGAAGCGCAAGTAGCGCAGACTCTGGACGTGGCCGGATTACTCGAGTCGCTCGTCCGGATCGTTACCTTCAAGCGGGACAACGACGCGGTCCTCGGTACGAAGCCGAAACATCCCAAGGCGCCGTTCACGCCGCGGCCGCGTGATCCCGGCACCGCGATGCAGATCGCCGGCATCGTGGTCGTTTCGACGGTGATCACGAATATCGCGTTCTACTTCCTCTCCGGCCTCTACTTCGAGGACCGCTCCGCGATCTATGGCGGCGTCACGGCCGACCACATCTCGAGCGTCCGGTACGCGTTCGGAGTGTTCACGGGCTCGATCGCGATCGCCTCGGTGATCGCCTCGCTCCAGCCGCGCCTGGTCGGCCACGCCATCGCGGGCATCGCCAGCGTGGCCGCCCTCGTCGCCGGCGTCGCCGCGTTCTCCAAGGGCCTCACGCTGGTCCTGCCGGCCGCGCTGATCACCAGCGGCCTCGTCCTCGGCGTCCTCGTCTGGAAGTCGCTCGAGCGCATGCGCGGCGCGTGGGCGTTCCTGATCGGTATGACCTCCGTGTTCTCCGCCGTGCTGCTGTTCGGCTCGACCAAGGTCCGCGGCGCCCTCGACGTCGGCCTGTGGACCGCCCTTATCATCCCCGGCCTGCTCGCCGTCGCGACCGTTGCCCTGGCGATGACCCGCGACGATTACCGCGACGCCTGACTTGCCCTGATGCCGCCCATCCGCTAGAACGGATGGAACTTCAGCATCACGGAGGCCAGTCATGGCATTGCAGCTAGGCGACGACGCACCTGATTTCACGGCCGAGACCACCGAAGGCACGCTCAACTTCCACGAGTACCTCGGGACTGGGTGGGGCGTGCTGTTCAGCCACCCCAAGGACTTCACGCCGGTCTGCACCACCGAGCTCGGGCGCGTCTCCGCGCTGAAGCCGGAGTGGGACAAGCGCAACACGAAGGTCGTGGGCCTCTCGGTCGATCCGCTCGGCTCTCACAAGGAGTGGGCGAACGACATCAAGGAGACCCAGGGTCACGCGCTCAACTTCCCGTTGATCGCCGACGCCGACAAGAAGGTCGCGAACCTCTACGGGATGATCCATCCGAACGCGAGCGACACGTTCACCGTGCGCTCCGTGTTCGTCATCGGCCCCGACAAGAAGCTCAAGCTGACGCTGACCTACCCGGCGTCCACCGGCCGCAACTTCGACGAGATCCTGCGCGTGATCGATTCCCTGCAGCTGACGGCGAAGCACAAGGTCGCGACCCCCTCGGACTGGAAGCAAGGCGGCGATGTCATCATCGTGCCGTCGGTGAAGGACGAGGACGCGAAGGCGCTGTTCCCGAACGGCTGGAAGACCGTGAAGCCGTACCTGCGCATCGTTCCGCAGCCGAAGTAAGCTCGGCGCGCCATGCGCGCGCTTCTGATCGGCGACGTGACTGCAGCAGTCGTTCTAACCTTGCCACGTTCGTGGCATGAACGTATGCTCAGTGTATGGTCGGCAAGCGACGACTGAGCGTGTCGGTGGATGCGAAGTTGATGGAGGCGGCGCAACACGCGGTGAAACGCGGCGAGGCCCCGACGCTCTCCGCGTACGTCAGCGATGGACTCA
>JAYVLW010000992.1:0-3123 GCA_043759315.1 Myxococcales bacterium | reverse complement strand
CACGCCCTCGAGCTCCATCGCCGCGAGCCGCGAGGGTGCGCGCTCGAGCATGTCGCGGGAGAAGCTGACTGGCAGGTACGCACGGTAGATGTGCTCGATCGCATCGTCCTCGTCCTCTCCGCCGATCAGCGGGACCAGGGAGTCGAGGATGTCGAGCAGCTGCGGCTCGGTTGCGTGTCCGAGCGCCCACAGTGCGTCGACGCTCGCACAGAGCACCATCGTGCTCCACAGCGCGCCCTTCGTGCTGAGCGCGCGCGCGGCGGTCGCCGACGGCTTCTCCGTGAAGCTGACGAGACGCCGCACCTGGGGGACCTCGGTCAGCTGCTCCCCGAGCGACAGATAGCCGAAGTCCGGATCTGGCTCGGTCGGCCGCACGCCGAGAACGATCACGGTATCGCGCAGGCGAGACGCGACCTGCTTCGCGACCCGGACCTGCTCGACGTACCTCGCGCTGGGCGCGACATAGTGGTCGGTCGGGGTGATCGTGACGATCGCGTTCGGGGTCCACCGCTTGATCATCGCGAGTGCGACGTAGAGCGCCATCCCGGTGTCCCGACCACCCGGCTGGCGGAACACGTGGTCGCTCTTGCCGGCGAGCTGCGGCAGCGCGAGCTCGGCGTGGTGCGTGCCGATCACCGTGAGCGTCCGGGACGCGGGTGTCAGCTTGGTCATCCGCTCGAGCGTGTGCTCGAGCATCGACCGGGCACCGAGCAGCCGGCAGTACTGCTTCGGCATGTTCTTGCCAAACCGACGCTGCACGTACTCGGTGAGGCGCGCGCCCTCCCCCCCGGCGAGCGCGAGCGTCCAGTCCAGATCGGGCGACTCGTCGGTGGCGGGACAGACAGTGGACAGACGGAAGCCGGCGGCCATCCAGACGATGTTTGCGATCCGCGTGCCGACGTACGGGGGAGCGGAGCGCGTCCCTCGCGCAGCGGGTGACCCGCGGGCGTCGCAGCCGCGCACGTGTGCGCATTCGCTCGCGCTCGGTCAGCGGCGTCGCTGCCGCCGGTGAGCTAACCCCAGCGCTGGGGTTCGTTCATCAGTCGCGGCCGGGATTCGCCAGGCCGAGCCGGTGCAGCATCTTGTGGATCGACATGCGGTCGATCCCGGCGGCGCGCGCTGCGGCGGAGATGTTGCCGTCGTGCTGCGCGAGTAGACGCGAGATGTATCGCTTCTCGAACTCGCTGATCACGGCCTGCTTCGCGTTCTTGAACGGCTGCGTGACATCGACGGGCACCGTCATCGACGCTTCCGCCGACGTGGCGGTCTGCGACGGCGTGACCGAGATCCCCGAGGCCTCGCCCTTCGGCGTGGTCGACGCGGGCGACCGGCGCAGCGAGTCCTCGCTGTCCGGCGTCTCGGCGAGCAGCACGGCACGCTCGATCACGTTGCGCAACTCGCGCACGTTGCCCGGCCAGTCGTGCTTCATCATCAGATCGATCGTCTCCTGCGCGATCGACGCGAGCTCTCCGCCCGGCGTGGTGGCGAGGATGTGCTCGATGAGCAGCGGCACGTCGTCCTTGCGCTCGCGCAGCGGCGGCACGTGCACGCGCGCGACCGCGAGGCGGTAGTAGAGATCCTCGCGGAACCGACCGCGGTTGACCTCGACGCCGAGGTCGCGGTTCGTGGCGGCGACGACGCGGAGGTCGACCTCGAGCGTCTTGGAGCCACCGACGCGTCGGACCTCCTTGCGCTCGAGCACGCGGAGTAGCTTCGGCTGCATGCCGAGCGGGAGCTCGCCGATCTCGTCGAGAAACACGGTCCCGCCGTGGGCGCGCTCGAACGCGCCGGCGTAGGAGTTCGTGGCGCCGGTGAAGGCACCGCGCTCGTGGCCGAACAGCTCGCTCTCGATCAGATTCGGGGGGATGGAGCCGCAATCGAGCACCACGAACGGGCCCTTCTCGCGCGGGGAGTGATCGTGCAACGCCTCGGCGACCAGTTCCTTGCCCACGCCGGTCTCACCGGTGACGAGCACCGTGGCGTCGCTCTTCGCGAGCTTCTCGAGACGCGCGAACATCTCGCGCATCTTCACCGAGCGGCCGATCATCGAGCCGAAGCGGTCGGTATCGGAGAGCTCGATCTCGACCGAGTCTCCCAGTGGATCGAACTTGAGCCGCGTACCGCCGAGCGCGATCTGCGCGCCCGGCTGGATGTAGACGTCGTTGATCCGCAGCCCCGAGACATAGGTCCCGTTCGTCGAATCGAGATCGCGCAGGCGGTAGCCGCGATCATCGAGGCGGATCTCGCAGTGCAGCCCGGAGACCTTTGAATCCGAGAGCTGGACGTCGTTGCCGCGCCGCGCACCGATGCGGATCACCGAGGCCTCGATGTCTCGCACCAGGCCCGCATCGGCCCCGCTCACGACCTCCACGCGACACCTGCGCAGCCGCGCGGAAGACGCACGACCGCCGATGTACGTGACCCATGTGCCTGAGCGCAGGTCGTCGACCGCCATGTCCGGGGGCACGTTACCACAGCCCCCGGATTTACAAGCGAATCCTCTAGACCGCTCCTCGCGGCGAGAGTCTAGCGCTACGCTGCCGCGATGCAGCCGCCCGCCGACCTGTTGCGTCTCAGCGAGCTCGACGATGCGTGGGCCGTGCGCGGGGCCGGTGCGCGACTCGATGCGGTGCGCAAGAGCGGGCGGCGCATCCGCGATCGGATCCTTGCCGCCGGCCCCGCCCGCTGCGTGCGCACCGTCGACATCGCGACGTTCCCGTATCCGACCGCGTTCGGCCTGCAAGGCGTGGCCTCGTCGCCTGCCCCGTACGTGTTCATGCGCAACCGCATGCAGCTCGTGCAGGTCACCTCGGGTGGGCGGCTGGTCACGATCCTGGTCAACCCCACCGACAGCGAGCGCTCGGCCGCGGCGCCGTTCTTCGCGCAGATGGCGGAGAAGTACGGCTCCACGGTGCGCAAGCTGCTCGCCACGCTCCACTCCTCGATCCCCGCGGCGCTCTCCGCGTGGGGCGTCGCCCCCGAGACGGTGGACTACATCACCTACGATCATCTCCATGTCCAGGACGTCCGCGGCCTGCTCGCCCCCGGGACGAACGGTCGCGCGTACCTGCCGAACGCGAAGCTGCTCGTGCAGCGCGGCGAGCTGGAGACGCTCGCGGGTCT
>JAYVLW010000991.1:0-10109 GCA_043759315.1 Myxococcales bacterium | reverse complement strand
GGCAGCGTCGACTGCGTACCCTCGCCCTGCCGGGACGAGGTGACGTTGTCGATCTTGAACTCGTTGAACGCCTCGGCGCCGTAGAGGAGCCGCAGCTGCCGCGAGACCTCGATGTCGCCGTCGAGGCCGGCGCCAACACGGTACGACGTGAGATCGACGGCGAACGACAGACCACCCTGGATCAGCGGGGATGCTGCAAGCACCTGGAGCGGATCGAACCCGCGGACGAACTGCATCAGATAGCCGCGGGCGGTGATGCCCGCCTTCCCCTTCGCGAACCGGGTCCGGTACTCGGCGACCGCGTAGCGATCGAACGTGTCCTGGCGATTCTTGCGGCTCGTGCGCAGCGGATCGGAGCACGCCGGATCCAGCATGCCCTCGGGACAACGACTGTCCTCGGGAAGGTGCTCGCGCGCCGGGTTCGCGGAGAGTGCGACGGGATTGTAGCGCTGCCCGAACGGTGCCGAGACGCGCAGCTGCAGGTCGCCGAAGGTCAGCTTGCCGTCGAGGCTGACCAGCGTCGAGCGCGGCTGATCGCTCTCGATCATCGGACCGTAGACGTTCGGCGAGTTCGGCTGCGGCAGTGCGGAGTGGAACAGGAGGATCGGGAACTTCTGCGCGGCGCCGTCGTAGCTCTCGACGCTGCCGTGGAAGAACGCCTTCAGCTTGCCGCCCGCCATCCCGCTCTTGCCGGCCATCACGTAGGCGCGCCCCATCAGGCGATCACCACGACCGTCGCCGACCGCGCCACCGACCTCCACGCCCTCGACGTCCTCCGCGTCCTTCGTGATGACGTTGAGAATTCCAAGCAGCGAGTTCGAGCCCCACAGCACGCCGCCGGGACCGGTGATCAGCTCGACGCGCTTGATCATCTCCATCGGCTGCACGCGCGAGATGGTCGCGATGTTGACGTACGGATCGAACAGCGACACGCCGTCGTGCAGGAACTGGACGGCTTGCACCTGCCCGCGAACCAGCGGCTCCGGGAACGTGTTGAACGCGAGGCTCGAGCTCGTCCACCCGGGGACCGTCGCGTAGATGTCCTGGATGGTCTGGAACTGACGATCGCGGATCTCGTCGGCGGTGACGACCGTGACGATCGCGGGCGCCTCCTGCACCGTGGTCACGCCCTTCGCGGCGCTCTGCACGATATTGGCGAGGTCGAGATCGGAGTCGGTCGCTCCAGTCGTCGCGTCGCCTTGCTCGATGACGATCGTCGGGACTTCGACGTCGGTGATCGAGCTCGGTTGTTGCGCGTGCGCAGACGCCGCGGCGAACAGCACCGCCGGTAGGACGAACCTCTTCACGGGGTACCTCCCTGCTGCGACTTGATGAAGTCGGTGCGCTCGTTCGAGGCGTCGGTCGGGGTCGCCGCGCCGAGCGGGCGATCCGAGCCGATGCCAACCGCCTGGACCTGCGCCGCCGGCACACCCTGAGTGACGAGGTAGTCGGAGATCGCCTTCGCGCGCGCCTGGGCCGTCGCCTTGTCCTTCGTCTTCTGCGCGCGGATCGCCGCTGCCCCCGTGGCCTTCGTCCCGAGCGGAACGTGGACCTCGATGCGGATCGAGAGCTTGCGCGTCTTGATGATCGCGGCGACCTGCGTCAGCAGCTGCTTCGTGGCCGCGGTGAGCGTCGTCGTGGTCTTCGTGAACGTGATCTGTCCGCCCTTGAGGTCGATCCGATCCGCGCGCTCCTCGGGACCCGTCGTTCCGCGGACGTCGGGGCAACCATCGTCGTCATCGACCCCGTTGACCGTCTCGGCATCGTTCGGGCACTTGTCGACCGCGTCGGCGAAGCCATCGCCGTCGTTGTCCTGATCGAGGCAACCGTCCTCGTCCTCGAAGCCGTCCTTGTCCTCCGCCTGATCGGGGCACTTGTCGGCAGTGTCGGGGATGCCGTCGCCGTCGTTGTCGTCCTCGCGGCAACCGTCGGTGTCCTTGAACCCGTCCTTGTCCTCGGGCTCGTTCGCGCACTGATCGTCGGCGTCGGGGATGCCGTCACCGTCGTTGTCGAGATCCGGGCAGCCGTCCTCGTCCTGGAAGCCGTCCTTGTCCTCGGGCTCCTCGGCGCACCCATCGACGGAGTCCGGGATCCCGTCGCCGTCCTTGTCGTTGCGACCCGGTGCTGCGGCGCCCGCGGGCTGCGGCGCCCACACGAAGCCGGCGGTGAACCGGAAGTCGTCGCCGCGCGCACCGACCTGGCCGGTGCCGATCATGAGGTTTGCCGTCACATCGGCGGAGACGCGCAGCATCATGCCGAGCGTGGCGAGCACGGTGAGATCGCCCACCTTCGCGTCGCCGTAGTAGTCGGCGTCGGTCAGGGTGCTGCAGCGCCGCCCGTCATAGCGCCGGCACGAGCCCCACGACGCCGACGACGGCAGCGGGATGAAGGCCTGGGCTTCGACCGCGGCCACGGTGCGCGGCGTGAGCTCGTACGCGAAGCCTGCGCCGACGACGACCTCGGAGCCCACGTCGAGGTACGCCTTCGCATTCGCATCGGTGGCCATCGGATCCATCGTGTCGTAGCCCTCGAGCACGCTGCGCTGGCGGAACCGCCCGGCGGCGTTCGCGACGAACCGGGTGGCGCGGATCCGATCCTGCCGCCAGTCGAGCGCGAGCTTCGGCTCGAACACGAGGTTCTTGTCGCCGAGCAGCATCTCGTCCTCGCCAAACGGGAGGAACACCGATCCCACCGCTGTGAGCGCGAGGTTCTGGTTCTGGAACAGCGCGACCTTGACGCCTGCGCGCGCATCGAGCGGGCCCGCCAGCCCGTCGCCGAGGTAGGCGGTGCTGTCGTTCGGGTTCGCCGACGGATCGATGTTCGAGAGCGGGCGCAGCGCGATCATGCCGGTCGACTTCACGGACACGCCGCCGTTCGCGTAGCGTCCACGCGCGCCGTAGCCCACGCCTGTCGCCGTGCGATATCCGGCGACGTCGAAGCCGACCGCGACCTTGTCAGTGATGGTCATGCCGAACGCGATGTCCAACATGATCACGTAGTCGAGGACGCGGTCCTTCGACATGTCGGCCGCCGCGTTGCCGATGCCTGGCACGGCCAGGTTGAGCGGTGACTGCGCGTAGCTGGTCAGGACCTTGAACGACAGGTCCCGCTTCGGCATCAACCGCGCGCCTTCGAGCGCGAAGATGCCGCTGGTGTCGTACGAGCTGCGGAACAGCGCGCTATCGACACCGCTGGTGGGATCGGCGACGGCGATGGCTCCGCCCCCGAGGACGAGAGCCACCGTGATGAGGCGGTTCAGAGCGGGCACGTTTGGGCGACAGCGTTGACGGGGCGGAACAGCTGGATGAAGACGATGTTCGGAAGCGACGCGCCGGCGTGGGCTTCCCACACGCAGCTCGTCGGGATCGCGTTGATGCCGGCGTACGCCACGCCCTCGGACACCGCGGCGTTCGTGATCAGCGCGGTACCGTTCGCGCCCGTCACGGTGGCCGCCGCGTCGATCGTCTGGCGCGTGGTCTGGCCCGCCGTGAAGTAGTAGTCGTTCGCCGTGTTCGGGCTACCCGAGCGCGTGCTCTGCACACCGGCCTGGGTGTCCGTGCCGGTGCGGTGACCGCGGAACACGTTGACGTAGTAGCCAAACGTCATAAGACTTGGAGCGCCAGAGGCTTGCCATTGGTCCGTCGTGGACTTTTTCACGATCCATGCCTCGAAGTCCTTGGTTGCCATCGAGACCTGCTTCGGCGTCGCAACACCGACGGTGTTGGTCGTTCCGGTCTGGCCAGCCTTTCCGGTGTCGATGTCGTCAATGCCGAGACCGATGAACGGTCCCGAAGGAACGGTGATATCGGTCATGCGATACCGGCCGCAGTCGTCAATATAGGTGTCGCCGACAACGAGCGGCACGGCGGTTCCTGGACTCGTCCCGAACGCAATCGCGTCGTACGCCCGAATGTTCAACGAACAAGGACCATCGGCGGTTGCTGCGGTGCACTTCGCACCGGTGGCTCCGGCTGCGGCGAACGCCATGTTGTTCTCGAAGTCGTAGAGCTGACCGCAGATCGATTGCTTTCCGGCAGCGGGAGCCGGGCACGCGAACGACGCGCTGCAGCCGCCGCCGCCGGTCCCGACACAGGTCGTCACGCCGGTCGCGGGATCGACGTCCGCTGCCGTGGTGCCCGGATCGCACTCGGTCGGCGGGAACAGCGGCACGCACTTGTCGCCCTGCAGCTCGGTGAACGGACCGCACATCGCGTTCCCGACCGTCTCGTTCGCGGGCTGGCAGCTGCCATCTCGTTCGACGGTTCCAACGCCGCAGTCCAGGTTCCTGCAGCCAGGGGCAACTGCCAGCACACATGCCCCGAGGAGCAATCGTCTGAGCGTGATCATGGATTACCTGCCTTCCGTTCAAATGCGCCAATGTCTCGCCGGAGCCCTTGCGGACGAGATGTGCCTGCGAAGTCTTTGGCGACGCTTGGTGAGGCGGGATCGGCGGCGTCGACCGCTGGACTGTCGATCCGCAACCTGAGATCCCCATTCGATGCATCTTCGAACCTGGGGTCCGCGACGAGAATATGATCTCCTCGCGGAACGATGCCCGTCTGTGGGTACATCAAGTCGAAGTGGTGAGAGCAAGCGTCGCCGGTTCCGGCGTCGCCGCCAGTCGTCACATACCAAATGTTGTTCGAATAGGTTCGAGTCGCAGTCGATCCGGAGCCACAGTTCGCTGGCGTGTTCTGGAACGTAGAGAACGAGATATCTGTGTTCTCACGCCCTCCGCCGTTGGCATCCGAGCTGTGAGCAACATCCAGAGCAAAGCCGCTGAAGATGCTGTTCGTAACCTCAAGGTTGGTGTCGTACGAGCCGATCGCGGCGAACGAACTCCCAGTCGTGTCCATGAACTTGGACCGGTCCACCACAACCTTGCTCAGCCCATTGGAGAACAGAATATTGATCGCGACACGTCCGAAGCGAACGCCCCCCGGCTCGTTCATCGTGATCATGCTCTGTCGGATCGTAACCTTACCGGCACTTACCGTCAGGCCAGTCCCTTCCAGCGTCGTTCTGGTAAGGTTGAGCGTTGGCGTAGAGCCGCCACTAAAATCCGTCGAGATCGCAACCAGCTCCGCCCCTTGGCGCACGATTGTCAATCCAATGACCGACACCCGACCACCGTCTTTAACCTGAAGAAATCCTGTTCCGCTCACCACCACGGTCGCACCATCACCATGAAGTGCGATGTCCTGCCCACCGCCCACGATCGTGATGCCTGACGACCACTGGTATGTTCCGGCCTTCATCTTGATTACTCCGCTCGTCGTCCCGACACGAACGAAGGATCTGGCTAGGGTGCACGGCTGCGCGAGCGTTCCGCACCCAACATCCTCCGTGCCGGAGGGTGCCGCGTAGATGACAGACGAACTTGGAACACATGCTCCAGCGTCAGCATCGCAAACCTCGGACGCGCAATCGGCGTCGACGAGGCAAGCGCGGCAGCTATGCGTACCAGAATCACACGTCGGAAATTGTGCCGCAGGGCATTCTGAGTTGGACATGCACTCAACACAGCCGCCGCTCGGCGCGTCGCACAGTCCTGTACACGCGACAAGATCGAAATTGTTTCCTGACGCATTGCAAGTGATGGCGTTTCCATCGCGACATGCAACGACCGCATCGGGCTCGCACTCGACGGCGATGCATGTGTCGGCCTCTCCCTTCACCTGCCCGTCTTTGTCACAGAATGGGTACGCTTCGTCCGTGCAGCTCCCGTCCCCGCAGTCCAAAGGATTCTTTCGGGTGCACGCAAAAAGACCCAGTGCCGCCACGAAATACACCATCGCTGTGAGCGAGCTGCTTCGCATTAGAAGTGGACGTCGTCCTCGCCGAGATCGACGAAGACCGCCATGTCGGCGGTGAGCAAGGGGTTGGTGGTGCTGGTCAGGTGGACGTGGCTGATCCCGCGCGTGGGATAGGTCGGCGTGCCGTACAGGAGGAGGTTGCCGGGGTCATCCATGTCATCGCGCTGGTAGTAGATCGCGTAGGCGTCCATCGAGCCCACCGCCTCGTCGACGAAGAACTGCGCGCCGCCGATCGGCGCCAGGTTGATCGGGTTCATGCCATCGACGAGGCCATAGGTCGTGCCGGCGAGCGGCGCCACGAGCACGCGGTCGGTGCCTTCCCACAGGTTCGGATCGGAGGCCCACGCCTCCTGGCACTTCGCGAGCCGGCGCGCATTCGCGGCGGCGTCGGTGCACATCGCCGGCGGGAGGCCCGCGCCGTTACAGTCGGCATCGACGGCCGGGTACTGGCGCACCGACGCGGAGGTCACGGCCTTGATGCCCGTATCCGCGCCGAGCAGCCCGATGTTGATCATGCGCTGCGCGGCGGTCGCCGCGTCGATCTTCTGCGCCTCGGTGGCCCCGGCCGGCGGGTTCCGGTAGTCGGGGATGCCGACGTCCTCGCCGACCATCTTCGCGAACTGGCTGACGTGGAGCCCGGGGAACCGCACGTGCTCACCGACATCGATGAAGCACGGCGAGCTCACATCGACGATCGGATGGATCTCGAAGGTATCGAGCGCGAACAGGCGCTCGCGATCGGTCGCCGTCTGGATCCCGTAGATCGTGAAGTGCACGTTCGCGGGGAGCTGGTCAGGACGTGGAACCGCGCCCTGCGAAGCCTGTGCAGGCGTCGCCGTGGCGAGATCGATCTGGATGTTCGAGCCGCGAAAACCGTCGACGCAGCCGGCTGCGACGAAGCTGACACAGAGCCCGATGAGCGGTGTTGTGACCCGACGACGCACGAATGCGGCCCCCCAGTGCGGATGATAGACGGCGCTCGGTCCGGAAGTCTAGAAGACGCGGGCCACCGAAGCCTCGAACGTCAGGAGGGTGCCCCGATAGTCACCCGGCGCCTTGGCCCGCTCGTAGTCGGGTGTGGTGGGCGTGTTCCGGGGGACCGTGCGCGTGCTCGGCACCACCACGTCGACGGCAGCGTCGACGCGCCAGGCTCCGAACCGAACGCTCCCACCTCCGGCGACACCGATCTTGCGCGAATCGAGGTACTGCCGTTCGATCGTGCGATCGGGCACGGCCGCGGTGTCCAGGTAGGCACCCGCGCGGATCGCCACGGCCCGGCTCACGGCGTAGTCACCGCCGACGCGCACGGTCCAGCTATCGTCCCAGTCCTCGCGGTAGACCTGATCGGGGTTCCCGGAGCCGGGAAGCTGGACCACGAGGTCGGTCACGGTCGACCACTGCACCCAGTCGACCTGGGCGGCGAGCTTGAGCTGCGGGGTCGCCGAGAGGCCGACACCCAGCGACGCCGATTGCGGCCACGACTGCGCGTGCTCCACGGAGACCTGCTGGAGGCCGCTGGCACCCACGAGTCGGCCGCTGCCCGTGGTGGTGATGTTCATCGGCGCGCGCCAGGCGGCGCCGATCCGCACCTTGTCCACGGGGCGGAACAGCAGGCCCCACGCCATCGCCACGCCGATCCCGGTCGCCGACAGGTCAGCGTCGTAGGGCATCTGGGTGGCCGCGACCGAGAACAGGCCGATGCCGACCCGGATCGCGGCGCCGATGCTGAGCTTGTCGCTGATTCGCATCGCGGTGCCAGCGGAGGCCTCGACCACCGCATCCTGCGTGGAGTCGAGCGCCGGCATGCCGCTCTTCGGGAACGCGACCTTGCCGCCGAACGTGTTCCACACGCCGCCGCCGAGCGTGAACCGCGACGGCCGCCCGTCGTACCAGAACCGGCCGACCACGCCCGCGCTCGGCACCGGAGCGACCACCGTCGCCTTCTGCGCGGTCCCACGCGTTCCGTCATCCGCGACCGGCGTGTAGGTGCGCGGGCCGACCACGATCTCGGCGCCCACGTTCGCCTGCGGCTCGATCTCGGAGAGCACGGCCGGGTTGAAGTACACCGCCGTGGAGTCATCGGCGAACGCCGTCCACGCGCCGCCCATGCCGACGCCGCGCGCCGAGATGCCATTCGGGCGGCCGAGGCCGCCGGCGTGCGCGACGCTCCCCACCAGGACGAGGGACAGTGCGGCGCGCCTCACGGGCCCGCATCCGGCTTGGGTTCGCACACGTTGTCGTCGAGGTTGCACCGCTCGATGTTGGTGAAGCAGTCCGCGTCGGACTTGCACGTGTTGACCGGCGGATCATCGCCGAGCAGCGTGCACGCGCCAACGGTGGCCGCGATCCCGAGGGCGATCAGCACGGTCGCCGTGGCGAGCTTCACCATCGCGTCCCCCGCGAGATCACCGCGCCGCCGACGATCGGTGTGACGGCGAACGGCGGCGGCACGTCTGACCGCTCGCTCCCGCCGAGGTAGAGATAGATGGCTCCGACGCCGATCACCGCGAGCCCGGCACCGTATGCGACGTTCGAGATCAGCGACCACTTCCTGGCGCGGTCGCGCGCGTCTTCGAAGTCGGCGCGGGTGTACTGCCCCGCCGGCGGGCGCGAGGTCTCCAGGCGGTTGATCTCGCGCGCATCGGCGGAGGCACCGGAGGACTTCAGCGTGGCGATGAAGCCGAACACCGTGATCGCCGCACCACCGCTGACCAGCGCGAGGCCGAGCTGCTCCTTGCGCTCGCGGGCGGCGGTCGCGACGAACACCGGCGCGATCGGCGTCGCCTGGCCGGCGTTGATCCGCACGCGCCGGCGCCACGGATCGTGGGCCGCGCGGTCGATCTCGATGACGTGCGTGCCGGGTGCGAGCTCGACCTTGCCGTTGACCGGCTTCGCGGCATGGCCGTCGATGGTCAGCGCAGGGACATCCCCGACGACGAGGTAGCCGTTCGTCTTCGAGGTGGGCCTCACCACGACCACGTCGGGGTTCTGCACCGTGGGATCGGGCTCGAGCTCGAGGGTGACGTCGGTGACCAGACCGGCGAGCGCGTTGACGGAGACGTGGACGGGCTTCCACCCCGGCTTCTCGACATCGATCTCCAGCTTCCCGGCGGTGATCGGGCGCGGCGCGAGCGGAGTACCGCCGTAGTTGAGCCCGCCGATCTTCACGGTGGCACCCTGCACGCTCGTCACGACGGCGATCGCCGCGCTCTCGCCGAGCTCCTCGCGGTACGGCGCACGGCCGGCGGAGATCCGGCACTCGTCGTGGACCTTCTTCGTGTCGGCGATCTCCGCCGAGCGCGGGTTCAGCTCGATCGCGATGCGCGCGAAGGCGATGCAGTCCTGCCAGCGCTGCTGCGCCTGTGAAACGGCGGCGAGGAACCGGTTTGGCCCCGGGAGCTTTGGATCGAGGGCCTTGGCCTTCTCGAGGTGAGCCTTCGCCTCGTCGAGCTTTCCGAGCCGGAAGGCATCGACGCCGGCCTGGAACTCCTTCGTGACGTCGGACGAGGGCTGCGCCGAGACCGCGGAGGTCAGCGCGAGAACGACGGCGGCGGAGCGCACGTGCACGTCGATAACGATACGCCTAGTCGCACTCGCACGCGAACTCGTGCTTCGAGGTGCACTCCTGGGCGCCGATCACCGCGCTGTTCTGCGGCTTCTTCAGCACGATGCAGTCCTCGAATGCGAACGGCACGTCGGTCGGCTCGCCCGGCCCCCATGGCAGAAACGAGAGCGGCGACAGATCGAGATCGTGCCAGAGCCCTCGGAGGATCGGGTCGCGGGCGCCGACCACGCGGTACAGGCCGGTCGAGTTCGAGCCACTGCTGGACGAGATGTATAGCTCGAGCGCGGTGGCCTCGGCCTGATTGTCGAGACGCAGGAGGTGCGTGTTGAAGTTCCCGCAGGTGATCAGGGCGTCGAGCTGCGACTGCTTCGGAAACGCGAGGTACTTCGAGCTCGTGCCCGAATTCGTGATCGCGATGAACGACGCCGGGCAGCTCGCCGCATCGGGCATCGCGTCGAGCATCGGGGCGTCGCCGGTCACGCTGCCATCACCGCTCGCGATCGGACCATCGCCCGCGCGCGTCGCGTCGTCGGGGCCGATCGCGACACCAGGCGTCGAGAACCCGCACGCGACCAGGAACAAGCAGGGTACTGCGGCCCACACGAAGCGCAGCATACGCGTTCCGCCGGGGGCTGCGCAGGATCTCCACGGATGCTGGTCGAGGTCTCCACGCCGGGTCCGCGAGGCCTGCGAGTCCGCATGGTTGAACGGAGCAGGAGGTCACATCT
>JAYVLW010000990.1:0-10169 GCA_043759315.1 Myxococcales bacterium | reverse complement strand
CCAACATGATGCCGCCCGCGGTGACCCCCGACGTCGGCGGGACCCTCTCGGTCACCTACGAGCACATGGTGGGTTCGGACCTCGGGCTCCGGGTCGAGCTCGCCGGCGGCCTGTTCTACGGGGGCGAGGGCAAGGATCAGTCGCCGACCTCGTACGCCGGGATCGGCGATGCTGGCGTGGTGTTCCGGTTCGACGTCCTCAAGTACGTGCCCTACGCGTTCGCCGGCCTTGGTGCCGTGGCGACAGGCGGGGGCCCGATCGCGCGCGGGCTCGATCCCGTGCTCGCGATCGGCGGTGGACTCGACATCCTCGCCAGCCGCCAGCACTCCTACGGTTTCGAGGCCAGGCTCGCGAGCTTCGGCGGCGACGTCACGGTGTTCACCCTCGGTGTCCGTGGCACGACCCGCTGGGGCTTCTTCTAGCTGGTAACAGCGGTAGCCACCCGGCGCGTTTCGAACCGCAACGTCGGCACGTGCGCACGGCGCCAACCTCCGGGATTCGCTGACCCGGAACCTGGTGCGGCCCCTGCTACGGCGGCAGGGCGTGAAGCACGCTTGGCTCGGTCTCCTTCCCCTTCTGGGTGCCTGCGCTCTGACCGGTGGCGATGACGCCGCCACGACCGACGATCTGACCTCGGTCGATGGCATCGAGCACGTGATCGACTTCGATGCGTTCGTCGACGTTGCCCCCGGTGCCTCCGATCAGGCGGCCAAGGACGCGATCCACCGCCAGCTCAAGAGCGCGCTCGGCGCCCTCCGCGAGCAGGGCATCGGCATCGCCGATCGCGACGCCGTCAGGAACCTCGCCTCGATCCAGCTCGTGCGCACGCGGCTGGCGATCCGGGGCGGCGGCGAACTCGAGCGCGTGCGCTACCACTACCGCGATCAAGCGCTGGTCGAGCGGACGCAGCTGCCGACCGGGCCGGTCGAGCTGACGCTGCTCCACGGCGACTACGTGGCGCGCTCGGCGTCGCTGCAGCCGGCGTGCGTCGACGAGGCGACCGATGCGGACTCGCTCTGGTACCACTACGCGCCGAAGCGCTCGGCGTGCAGGGTGCGCATCGTCGCGGAGCAGGCCGCGATCAATGCGGAGGCCACGCAGCTCGCGCCCGGTCAGGTCGGCCAGGCCGACGCGTCCCGCGTGTTCCTCGCGACGCGCGCCACCCTGACCCCGGTCGTCGCCGCGCCGACCACGTGGCCCGAGCACGACCAGCTGTGGGGCTTCGCGGGTGATCCGTCCCGCACGAAGCTCGTCGTCTATGCCTTCTTCGGCGTCGATCACGACGAGGCGGATCCGAAGGACTCCGGCCTCGTCGAGTACCTTCGGTTCCAGCGCGAGCTACGCACGAAGCTGCCGGCGCTGCGCGTGACCGAGACCACGCCGAGCGCGTGGCTGCTCGACTTCACGATCGATGGCCAGACCGTCCCGAACGTGACGTGGGCCGATGTCGAGCGCTGGGTCGTCGACGGTACGGGCTTCCCGGCCGCGGTCGGCACCAGCGCCGCGAAGCGCGCCGAGCTCCTGCGTCAGGTGGTGACCGCGTTCAGCGAGCGCTGGATCGTGTGGTCGATGCCCGTGCGCGTGACGAGAGGCAGCGTGGAGCGGCAGATGACCGTCGAGATCCGCACGTGGCACGGCTGGGAGGACGGCTCGCCCGACATCCGCCAGCGCGCGCGGTGGCGGTACCTCGAGGCGTTCTGGCACTCCGATGTGTTCGCCTACACCGGCCACAGCCACTTCGGCCACGGTCCGCTCGAGCCCTGGGAGTACGCGGGCGCGAACTTCCCGGATCGCTACCAGGTGTTGCTGTTCAACAGCTGCCTGTCGTTCAACTACTACGACGAGGACTTCCTGGCGATGCACCCGCGCGGCAGCGAGAAGCTCGACGTGGTGGTCAACGGTCTGCCCGCCTACTGGCAGGGCATGGGCCAGGCGAGCGCGAACTACGTCGTCGGCGTGCTCTCGGGAGGGAAGTCGTGGCGACAGGTCCTGACGAGCATGGCGGTCAACCTGCCATGGCAGCAGGGCTACGATCCGATGCGCGCGGTCAATGGCGAGCTCGGGAACCGGTTCGATCCGGCGACCGGCGCGCTGACGATCGCTCCGTGAGCCCCAGTCCCTAGCGCTCGTCGCCCTTCTTGTGGCGATCCTTCTTCTCTTTGACGGCGATCCGGAGCGGTGAGCCGCGGAAGCCGTAGCGCTCTCGGAGGCGGTTCTGGATGAACCGCTTGTACGACGGGGCGAGGCCCTCGGGCGCGCTCGCCCACAGCACGAACGTCGGCGGCTTCGCGCGCGCCTGCGTGATGTAGTTGATCTTGATCGAGCGGCCGTTGTGCAGCGGCGGAGGCATCTCCTGGATGACCTCGGCGAAGAACCGGTTGAGCTGTGCCGTCGGGATGCGCTTCTTGTATTCCTTCGCGACGGTGTCGACGAGGTCGAGCAGCCGATCCACGCCGTCGCCGCGCTGCGCGGACAGCATCGTCACGGGAGCCCAGGTCAGGAAGTGAAACGTCTCCTCGGTGAGCTCACGAAGCGCGGCCTTCGCGGCGTCCCCGGAGATCTTGTCGGACTTGTTGAGCGCGATCACGAGCGCGCGACCGGTCTCCTCGACCATGCCGGCGATCCGTGCGTCCTGCTCGGCGGGGCCGAGCTCGGCGTCGATCACGAGCACCACGACGTCGGCGCGGGCGACCTGCCCGATCGCCATCGAGACGGCGATCTTCTCGATCTCCTCGTCGATCTTCGCCTTGCGTCGGATCCCTGCGGTGTCGATCAGGGCGTAGTCGCGGCCGCCGATCGAGAACGGCGTGTCGACCGGATCGGTCGTGGTCCCAGCGACGTCGTGAACGAGCGAGCGCTCCTCGCCGAGCAGGCGGTTCGTCAGCGACGACTTGCCAGCGTTCGGCCGGCCGACGAACGCGACGCGCAGCGGGCGGACGGGTTCCTCGTTGACCGGCTCGTCACCTTCGGCCACCTCGGGGTCCGCGTCCTCATCGCCGTCGTCATCGCCGAGCACGTCGAAGATGTCATCGCCAGCCGTTCCGACGGGCGCGTCGTCGGCATCGGCAGCGGCCGCTGCGGGGACGATCGCCTTCACGATCGCTTCGAGGAGCGCATCGATGCCGCGGCCGTGGGCGGCGGAGATGGCGTACGGCTCGCCCAGCCCGAGCGCGTGGAACTCGTGGACGAGGTCGTCGCGCACCGCATGATCGATCTTGTTGACGGCGAGAAACACGGGCTTCCCGGTCACGCGGAGCTGATTCGCGAGGCCGTGATCGATCGAGGTCAGGCCGGCCCGGCCGTCGACGACGAGCAGCAGCGCATCCGCTTCTCCGATCGCGCGCAGCGCCTGGCGGTGGATGCCTGCGCCGATCACCTCGCGCGCCGCCTCGGGATCGAGGCCGCCGGTGTCGACCAGCCGCAGGGCGGTGCCGAAGTAGTCGGTCTCGCCGTAGCGGCGATCACGGGTCAGGCCCGGCGTGTCATGAACGAGCGCGGGGCGACCACCGACGAGGCGGTTGAACAGCGTGGACTTGCCGACGTTCGGGCGGCCGACGACGGCCAGGAGCGGTGCTCGTTCGATGCTCATACGCCTTCGCCTTCGCCGCCGTAGCCGAGCCGGCGCAGCGCCGTCTCGCCGCGGCTCCACTCCTCCAGGACCTTGACGAACAGCGTCAGGTGCACGGTCTTCCCGAGGGCGGCGCCCACGGCCTGGCGGGCGGCGATGCCGAGCTCGCGGATCCGGGAGCCGGCCTTGCCGACGACGATCGGCTTCTGCGAAGCCCGCTCGACGACGATCACCGCGCCGATCGCGATCTCGTTCGGACCTTTTTCGTTCCAGGTCTCGATCTGGACCGCGCACGCGTACGGCAGCTCCTTGCCGAGCTGGTGATACAGCTGCTCGCGGATGATCTCCTTCGCGATGAAATGCGTCGAGCGATCGGTGACCATGTCGTCGGGGAACAGCGCCGGCCCAGCCGGCAGCATGCGGCCGATGGCACGCTCGAGTGCATCCACGTTCTCGCCCGTCTGCGCGCTGATCGGCACGACCTCGATGCCGTGCTTCCACTTCGCCCAGCGCTCGATCACGGGGAGGAGGTCCGGCTTCGCCATGCGGTCGACCTTGTTGATGGCGACGATGAGCGGATGCTTCGTGACGGCGTCCGCGAGCGCGGCGGCGGCCGGGTCGTTCAGGGAGTCCGGCGTGCGGCCGTTGCGGAACGTGCCGTCCACGAGGAGCAAGACCACGTCGGCGTCGGCAGCCGCGGAGACCGAGGCATCACGCATGTAGCGGCGGAGCGGACCATGGCCGTCCTGGACGCCGGGGGTGTCGACGTATGCGATCTGGGCGCGCGCGGGGGTCTCTCCGGGCAGGTCGACCGAATGAACTCCAAGGATCCGATCCCGGGTCGTCTGCGGCTTCGCCGACACCGCGGCGAGGTGGCGCCCGAGGATCTGGTTCAGGAGCGTCGACTTGCCGACGTTTGGCAGCCCCACGATCGCGCAGAATCCAGCGCGGATCTCGGAGGCTTCGGCGTCGGACATGGCGGGCTCGTGTAGCACGAAACTGGCCCGCTTCGCCCACCCTCGATAGCGTCGGGTCATGCACCGGCTCGCTCTCGCGTTGGCGCTCGGCGCCCTGGTCGCGGCTGCCGTGCCCACCCCAGGCCTCTACCTGGCCCTCGGGCTCGGTCTCGGGGCGATCGGCACCGGGGTCGTTGGGTATCGCCAGAAGGCCGCCCCGGGGCTCACCCGGCTCGCGGGGGCCGCCGCGATCGCCCTCGGGACGCTCGGGTTCCTGCTCGGTACGGTTCGCGTGGCGCTCGCCGTCGCGGCGCTCCGCCACATCGATCGCATGCTCGGCTAGAGCAGCATGTAGAGCAGCCAGCCGACGAACGCGCCGACCAGCAGGAGCGTGAAGGTGATCACGGCGATGCCGCGCCACAGCTTCGCCTTGTCGATCGAGGACAGGATCTCTCGCAGCTCCATGACCCGGCGATCGGCCTCGCCGAGCTCGACGTCGATCGAGTCGATCGGGCCCATCTGCGGTGTGAGGTCCGCGGGGCGATCGACGTAGAGCCGCTCGGCGAGCTCGAACAGGATCTTGTCGCGCAGCACCTCCGCATCGCCGGCGGCACGATCCATGACCTTGCGCTTCGCACCGATCGCGGCGAGCAGCTCCTCTGCACGTCGCTGGTCGTCCTCCTCGGCCTTCACCAGATCGATCCGACGCTTCTGCGAATCGGCGCGCTTGGATTCGACCGCGGCGATCTTGGGGTTCAGCGCGTCGAGCTCCGAAGCGATCTTCGGCTCGTCACGCTGGACGGCGACCTTGTCTGCCTTGAGCGTGGCGAGCTCGGCCTGGATCGCGGCGGGGTCCTGCTTCGGGCCCTTCACGGTGACGAGCTGCGCGGTGGTCTCGGCGATCTTCTTCTCGATCGCGCGCAACGACTCGCGCAGCTGTGCCCCGCGCTTCGTGACCGCGACCTGGTCCTTGAGCAACGGCTCGATCCGCTTGTGCAGCTCCGCGAGCTCCGCGTCGACAGAGGAGATGTCCGTCGCGAACTGCTTCGCGGCGGTCTCGCGATCGCGCTTCACGCGCTGCAGCTCCTGATCCGCGGCGACGACCTGTCCAGTGTGCCGAGCGCGCTCGTCCTCGACGCCGCCGAGCTGCTCGAGCGCCGGGCCGAGCGCCGGGTTGTCGAAGCCGTCGCTCGTGACCGCGGTGCGGCCGAGGGTGATCAGGTAGCGGCGGCGTGACGCCTGCCGGACCTCCTGCTTCGCTTCTAGGTCCGTGAGCTCGCGCCGCGCGCGTCGGACGCCGAACAGCGCGGTCGCGACGTAGCGGACGTCCCCGAACAGGCCGCGCTGGCGGCGCAGCTGAGCGACGGTGCGCAGTCGACCGGCGGCGGTGTGCACCGCCGATGGTCCGGTCGAGGCGAGCGTGGCATCGGTGCGGCCGAGGTTCGTCGGATCGCCGCGCTCGAACCGCGAGGTCGCGGAGTCGATCGCGGTCGGATCGCCGCGCCCATGCTCGGCGCTCTCGGTCAGCAGCACCTCCACCGGCGTCTCCTTCACCACGGTCAGCGGTGCCTCGGCGACGTTCAGGATCGCGTTCGAGGCGTCGCGCTTGATCGTCGCCTGGGAGTGCGCGATCCGCATCTTGTCGGGCTCGAGGAGCGTGCCGCCCCCACCACCCTCGAACTCGCCGACAGGAACCGCGAGCCCGGCGTCGCTCGCGTCGTTCGTGATCGCGGCCTGCTCGCGGCCCGCGCGAGGCACGGCGCCGGGCGGCGACGTGTACGGTGCGACCGGCGGCGCGGTCGGAGG
The DNA here is from genome assembly GCA_043759315.1 of Myxococcales bacterium. Lineage (GTDB taxonomy): Bacteria > Myxococcota_A > Polyangia > Haliangiales > Haliangiaceae > JABFXX01. Next base: position 3,839 of record JAYVLW010000990.1, on the reverse strand, counting down.
CAGCGGTGGCATCGCGGCGCGCGGTCCGGTGCTCTTGTCGGGAGGCTTGATCGCGCCGCTTCCCTCGGCGCCGGGCGGCCGGGTCGGCGGCTTCGCCCGCGCACCGGGCGGCAACGGTGGTGGCTGGGTCTTGCCTGCGCGCGGTGGTGGCGGTGGGGTCGATGGTGCGGTTCGCGCCGGCGCGATCGGCTGGGGAATCCCTCCCGAGGCGCTGGTCTTCGGCGGACCTGGGATCGCGGCGGAGGCACCTGTGGTCGAGCCGGTCCTTGGCGCCGGGATCGCCGGCGAGGCGCCCGTCGCGGAGCGTGTCGCGGCGGCAGATGGTGTCACGGCCATCGCCGCGACAGGTGCTGCCGGACTGGGCGAGCCGTCGAGGATCGCGCTCTCGAGCTGGCGGCGCGCCTCGGATCCCGGCGGCGGCGGCGGCAGGGTCTTCGACCTCGGGCGTGTGCTCTGAACCTCGGGCTCGGGTGCGGGAGTGGCCTTCGCCTCGGTTGGTGGCGGGTCCGGCTCTACCGTCCACCCGGAGGCCAGGTCGGCGATCCGTCCCTTCGTCGCGTCGGAGAGACGACGGCGCGTCCGTTCGTCGTCCGGCACGTGCCAACGATAACATGCAGGTCCCGTGGCCTCTCGGTTCTCGACGGGAGGATCGAGGACTGTCAATCCTGTTGACAGTGGGTGCCAATATCGTTGACATGGGTTGTGGCCGCGACTTCGATGCCTGACCCCCGGATCCTCGACCGCTACCGGGTCGTCGATGTGGTCGGCCGCGGGTCGTTTGGACGGGTGCTTCGTGTGGTCGATACCCAGGCTGGCAACGAACATCGCGCGTTGAAGATCGTGCCGCCCGGGGCGCACGAGTCCATGCTCCTCGACGAGTTCGAGCAACTCGCGAGGCTGCGCCACCCATCGCTTCCGAAGGTCTACGAGGTCGGGCGGCTGCCCGGCACGATCACCGTCGCAGGCACCGAGCTGGCCGCCGGCTCCCCGTTCTTCGCGGCCGAGTGGATCGCAGGCGTGCGCAGCGACGCTGTCGCGCTGGAGGGCGCGGTCGGGGCCACGGTCTGGGCGCTGCTCGCAGATCTCGCCGGTGCCCTCGCCACGATCCACGCGGGTGGCCTCGTCCACGGCGACGTCGCGCCGCAGAACGTGTTGCTCGCGAGCGAGGACCGAGCGGTGCTGGTCGATCTCGGGCTCGCCACGGGCACGGGGGCGCGCGGTACGCCGGCGTACATGGCGCCGGAGGCGCTCGCCGGACGCGTCGAGCCGCGCAGCGATCTGTACGGTCTCGGTGCGACGATCATCCGCATCGTCACCGGCAAGCCGTTGTTCGAGGGGGCGACGCTCGGCGAGCTCGCGCAACGGATCTTGAACGGCGCCGCGCCGCGTCCGCTTCCCGGCGTGCCTGCTCCGCTCGCCGATCTCGTCCAGCGCCTGGTGGCGCGCGATCCGGACGCGCGCCCGGCGTCGGCGCTCGCGGTGCTCGACGAGCTCGATCAGCTCGCGCCGGCGATCGCTCCGGGCTCGGCGCGGCGCGCGCGCCCGAAGGTCGGTCCCGCGCCCGCGTCGGCAACGTGGGTCGGCGCCGCGCCGGTGATCGAGGCGATCGGCCGCGGGCTCGCGGGCGATGGCATCGCCGTGATCGCAGTCGTCGGTGTTGCGGCGGCGGGCGGGCGGCAGCTCGTCGACGTGGCCGCTCGGCGCTGGCAGCTCGCACAGGTCGCGCGCCAGCGCTCGGGCGCCGCGCTGAGCGGCTCGCTCGACGAGGTCGCCACGGCGTTCCAGATCCCCACATCCGCGAGTGCCGCGAGCTGGATCGAGCGCGTCGCGCGTGCGGCGCGCGCTGCGCCGGAGCTGGTGACGATCGAGCTCGCGGATGATCCGCGCGGTGCCGATCTCGTAGCCGCACTCGTCCGCGCGCCCGGCGAGCGTCCCGTGGTCGTGCTCGTCGATCGCGCGCCGGTGCTGCGCGCCGGCCTGGCGGTCCACGCCGCACCGGTCCTCGACGATGACGGCATCGCGGCGCTCGCGACGACCATGCTCGGGAGCGCGCCGGTGAAGGCGTGGGCGCACGCGCTGCGGATGGTGAGCGGTGGGCTACCGCTGACGGCGATCGAGCTCCTGCGCTCGATCGTCGGCGACAAGGACCCGCTCGGCGTCGACTGGTCCGCACGCTCGACGAGCGGCAGCGCCGATCTTCGCGCGAAGCAGCTGCGCGCGATCGCCGCGGGCCCCCGGCGAATCGCCACGGCGATCGCGGCGTGGGGGGGCCGCGCTCGGATCGATCGCGTGCTCGCCACTGCCCGCGCCGACGCGGGCAAGACGACGATCGGGCTCGCCGACGTCGCCGAGCTCGAGCGCGCAGGCCTCGTTCGCCGGCATGGCGAGGAGCTCGCGATCGAGCGCGCCACGCTCGATGCGATCGACACCATCGCCGGTGCAGGGGCGCTCGCGACGGTCGCCGCCGCGGGGCTCGCTGCACTCGATCTGCCGCCTGGCGCGGCGCCGATCTGGATCGCGTCGCTGCTCGAGCGCGCATCGATCGATGCCTCGCGCGCGGAGCTCGCCTGCCTCGTCGCGGAACAACTGCTCGCACGCGGCCGCGCCGAGCAGGCGCTCGGCCTGGCCCGCAAGGCGATCGCAGCCTCTCCGGCCCGCGCCGGTTTGATCGCCGCGCGGGCCGCGGCTGCCGCAGGAGCGCACCGCGATGCGACGGTGCTCGCGCGTCAGGCTGCCGCCGCAGGTGCGGATGCCGTCGCCGCCGAGCTGGTGATCGCGCGCGCCGCACAGCGCGCTGGCGACCTCGACGCGGCGGAGGCCACGCTTGCCGCGATCCACCGAACCCACCCGGAACACGGCGAGGCCGCGGGCACGTACGCGCGCCTCCTGGTCACGCGCTCGCGCTACGCCGAGGCGCGGACGATCGCGATGGGGGGGCCGCTCGTCGGGCTGCGGGCGGAGGCCGCGGGTCTCGCAGCCTTCTATCTCGGTGAGCTCGACGAGGCCGATGCGGCGTTCGCCGCGCTCGAGCTCGGGGCCAGCGCGGCGAACGACACCGCGACCGTCGGCCGTGCGAGCTCGTTGCGCGGCATGGTCGCCCAGCAGCGCGGGCAGCTCGGGCTCGCGAGCGATCGCTATCGCGAGGCCGCGCGGCGCCTGAGCGAGGTCGGCGAGCTACACGCCGCGGCGGTCGCCGAGCTCAACCTTGGCACCGTGCTCTCGGAGCGAGGGCGAGCGAGCGAGGCCCTGCCCCGCCTCGCCGCCGCGGGTCGCGTGTTCGCGGATCTGGGCGCGACCACCGAGCTGTGCGCGGCGGAGCTCAATCGGGGGAACGCGCTCCTGGCCGTCGGCCAGATCGACGATGCACGGCTCGCCGCGGAGGCAGCGCTGTCGCGCGCCGACGGCGCACCGCACCTGCGTGCGTTCGCGCTGCTGGTGCTCGGCGATGCGCGGCGCCGACTCGGCGACGATGGTGGTGCGGCGCGCAGCTATCGCGAGGCCCTCGCGATCGGCGCAGAGCGCGGTGACTCGCACGCCCAGATCAGCGCCCACATCGCGCTCGCCGAGGCTGGTCACCGCGCTGGCGATGGCGTCGACGTCGATGCACTGTGCGCGAGCGACGACGATCGCGACCGCTGGACGCTCGCGCGGGGCAAGCTTGCCCTCGCCGCGGAGCTCGCTCCCGAGGTAGCGAGCACGCTCGCGATCGCCTGCGCCGGGGTCGCCGCGCGCGCGGCGGAGGCCGATCGCCTCGAACGCTCGTTCCGCGCTCATGCCGTCGCGGCCGCACTCGCACTCCGGGCACGCGACACTGCGCTCGCGACGACTGAGTCCGAGCG
>JAYVLW010000989.1:0-2880 GCA_043759315.1 Myxococcales bacterium | reverse complement strand
AGTCGCCGACGACGACGGCACTGTTACCGCGCGCCAGCGTGCCGATGGCGTCGTGGGTCGGGATCTGGGACGCCTCGTCAAAAATGATCAGGTCGAACTTCGATGACGCCTTCGGATCGAGATACTGCGCCACTGACATCGGGCTCATCAGGAAACACGGCTTCAGCCGAGCCGCGAGCGCAGGGATCTCCAGCAGCAGCTTGCGGATCGCCATCTGGCGCCGCTTCTTGCCGACCTCGCGTAGCAGCGTCCCCATCTCTCCGCCGGTCGCAGCCGCGGACGTCGGGGTTGGTACTCGCTGCGACACGCGCGCACGCGCTACCTCACGGCATTGATCGAGGTGTGCCTTGTCGAGTTCGCCGAACGCGACGACATGTTTGGCGTGGCGATCGCCGTCGAAGGTGTTGAGGACCGGTTCGCGGGCGAGTTCGCGACGGATCCATGCCTGGTACACGCCACGTTCGAAGCTCGCGCCGAGCTGGTCTGCAGGGAGCTCACCCTGTTCGAGCTCCTGAACGAGCGCGGCGCAGCCGGCTTCGGTAAGAGCCTTCGATGCTGATCGGAACGAGCTCCAGTGGCGCAGGCGTGGGAGGTCATCACGCCAGCGCTGAAGCAGGTCGCGCAGTGGTTGCCAGGGCGCGATCGTCCGATCGAGCTCGGACTGGACCGTGAACCCCAGCAGCTTCTCGAGCTCTTCGAGCGATGAGCGAAGTGAGGCGAGCCGAGCTCCCGTATTGGCCGCGAGCGTTGCCAGATCGGACGGTGTCTGCACACGACTCGGCAGCAGCCCGGCGCGGGCACCAGCGAGGGCGCGTTGCAGCCCGCCGGCCCAGGAAAGCGTCGCCTCTAGCGTCGCGGGATCACTCTCGAGAGCCTTCCAGCTGGGACCGTAGATCGCTGCGGCCTGAGCGGTGAGCCCAGCAAGCCGCGTCGTCGCGTCTCGCGTCGCCTGGGCGAGCTCCAGATCGTCGGCGAGCTGCATCCTGGACCCGAGTCGCCCCGTCGCGACCGGGAGCAGCGCGCGGCGCGCAGCACGAAGTCCCCACCAGGCGATGATCCAGAATGAACGCGCTAGCTTGCGAAACCGCGCCGCCAGCGGATCGAGGTCCAAGTCGAACAATGTTTCGCGGTAGCGTTCGCGCAGCGTCTTCGCGCCGGTCGCCCGAGTCCGCGTGAGGTCCAGGATCTCGCGTCCCTCGCGTTCGATCCGGGACCAGTCATCGGTGCTCTCGATGGCCTCTCCGTGAGGCGGAGCCTTGTCGACGATGATCGCGACCTCGCACAGGCTCTCGATGTCGGAGACAGTGGTCGGCGAGGTCGCCCCAAGCGCCGTCGCAAGCTGCCGCGCCGCCGCGTCAGTGGTGTCGAGGCTAGCAAGCGCGCGATCGATGGCATCGCGGACGCGTTGGGGAAGGTCGACCTGCCAGGCCGGCAGCTGACACCCCCGCCAGGGATTCGCCCCGAGCGGCGCCAGCGCGACGGAGGCTTCCCGCAGATTCGCCACCTCCGCCTGCAGCTGGTGGAAACGCTCTTTGGGCTCGGCGCACTGCGCCGGCAGCTCGTACGCGCGAGCGCTGCGCAGGGCGTGGAGGCGCGACAGCGCATGGAATACCGAAAACCCGCCGGCGCGCGGCTTGTGCAGCGCCGTGACGTATTCGTTCAGGTGCTGCTGCTCGGTCGCCAGCTTGCGCGTATCGAGGTCCCAGTTCGCCGGCTCGGCGGTCGCCTGACTCTCGAGCGCGTTCTTGAACTGCTCGAGCACCTGCTGCTTCCCAGCCTTGTGCGAGTGGAGCTCGAGGACGTACGGCGCGAGCCCGATCTGGGTGAGGCGGCGGTGGACGACCGCGAGCGCGGCCGACTTCTCCGCGACGAACAAGACGCGCTTGCCCTGCGCGATGCAATGCGCGATGAGGTTGGTGATCGTCTGCGACTTGCCCGTGCCGGGCGGTCCCTGCAGGACGAAGGTCTTTCCGTCGGCGGCTGCGGCGACCGCGGCAAGCTGACTCGCATCGGCATCGAGCGGGCACAAGAGATCCTTCGGCGTCACCCGCGCGTCGAGATCTGCGGGCTCGAGAAAGTCGCCCGAGTTCGGATAGGGGCCCTTGCCGAGGACGAGATGGTTGACGACCGGGCTGGCCAGCACCGCTTCGAGGTTCTGATCGAGATCCGCCCACATCTGGAACTTCGCGAACGAGAACAAGCCGAGGTGGAGCTCCTCTTTTACTTCCCAGCGTTTCTGGTTGACGACCGCGCCCCTCACGGTCTGCAGGATCTTGGCAACGTCAACGCCGGCCTGGTCGAGCGGCAGTTCCGAGAGCTCCTCCAGCGTGATCCCGGTGTCCACTCTCAACTTTTCGAACAAGGTCACGTTCAGGCGCGCGTCGTCGCCTGCCGAGCTCAGCGTGAAGGTGTTGGTGCGCGCGTTGCGCACGAGGGTGACGGGCAACAGCAGGATCGGTGCGCGTCGCTTCTGCTCGCTGCTCGGGCTCTCGTACCAGTCGAGCATGCCGAGCGCGAGACAGAGCGGATTGCTTCCGGTCTCCTCGAGCGCCTCGCGGGCACCGCGATAGAGCGTTGTCAGCTTCGCATCCGTCGGGTCGCCCCCGAGGTCGCTGTGCAATTCGCCGCGCTCGAGGCGCTCGCGCAGGAACGCGTCCGCACTGTCGCCGGCCACGCGGGCCTCGATCTGTCGCTTGCTGCGAGGATCGTTCCCGCCGGGGAGCCCGGGGCGCGCGCGAATCGTGAACTCCTTGCCCTGCGCGAACGCATCCTCGACCGGTGCGAGGTCAGGGCACAGGAGGTGGAGAGTCTTCTTGGTGTCCTTGTAGTTGATGAGCCGGTTGCGCAGCGTCGTGTCGAGAAGCCGCTGCTTCCACGCTT
>JAYVLW010000988.1:0-3249 GCA_043759315.1 Myxococcales bacterium | reverse complement strand
TCATGGATAGCACGCCCGACGACGAGCTGGCGGACGAGCTTCTCGGTCTCGCCGGGCAGCTCCGAGGGCAGCTGCGCCGCCACTCCGGGCTCGGCGCGTGGGCGGCACCGGGCGGCGCGACGGTCCGGCCGGTCGTGGAGGCGGAGGCGGCGCCAACCGAGGCGTTCGATGGTGGCCTCGTCCCGATCGGCCGCCGCACCCTCGCGCAGATCCGAGAGGAGCTCGGCGAGTGCACGCGATGCAAGCTGCACGCGACGCGGCAGAGCATCGTGTTCGGTGTCGGCGCCGACACCGCCCCGTTGATGTTCGTCGGCGAGGCGCCGGGCGAGCAGGAGGACAAGCGGGGCGAGCCGTTCGTCGGCCCCGCGGGCGAGCTGCTCGACAAGATGATCGAAGCGATGGGCTGGTCGCGGCGGAGTGTCTACGTGGCCAACACGACGAAGTGCCGCCCACCCGGCAATCGCGATCCCCAGACCGACGAGCTCGAGCAGTGCATTCCGTTCCTGAAGGCCCAGATCGCGTCGATCGCGCCGCGCGTCATCGTCACCCTCGGCAAACCCGCCGCGAACCAGCTGCTCGGCACCGATGCGCCGATCAGCGCGTTGCGTGGCACGTTCCACGAGCGGTTCGGAGCGAAGGTCATGCCCACGTTCCATCCGGCCTACCTGCTGCGCGATCCGAACAAGAAGCGCGAGGTGTGGAACGATCTCAAGCTGGTGATGGCCGAGCTGGATCGACTCGGCATCACCCCGACCCGCGACTGATCGTGGGCGAGGCGCCCTGCAACGCGCTCGAGGTCGAGATGGCGCTCGATCGCGTGGAGGCACAGCTCGCCGCCGAGCTTCCGCCGCACATGCGCGCGTTCGCGACCGCGTACGCCGCCGGTCTCGCGCCACCCGCGGCCCCCGATGTCGCGGGCCGCGCGTCGACGGTCTCCGTTGCGAAGCGCGCGCTCGTCCACCCCGAGCTCGCGGACCGCGGCCTCGCACTGTTGCGCCTCGCAGCACCCCTCGTGATCGAGCGCGATGGCGCGGTCGCCACCGCGCGCGCCGCATCGCCGACCTGGTCGGCCTACGCGGCGCTCACGGCGGCGCGCGATGCCGTCGCGCAGGCGCGGTTCGGCCGCCCGGCGCGCGAGGTGCTGATGGCGCTGCACGGCGCCAGCGAGCCGGACGTCGCCGAGATGCCCGCAGGCGTCGGCGGCTGGCGCCACGATGACGGTATCGCACTCGACGTCGACGCGACCTGGGCTGCGCTCGCCTCGCGCTACGGCGTCACCGGCCAGCTCGCCATCGTGCGGGCGGCCGTCCGTCCGCGCGCGTTCGTCGTCGTCCCGGGCCGCGAGGTGATCGCCGTCGTCCCTTCGCGCGCGACCTCGCCGGCCGCGCGCTTCGCCGTCCTCCACGAGCTCGGTCACGCCGTCGCGAACCTCCTCGTCGCGTCCACGGTCCCTCGGGTCCTCGACGAGGCCGTCGCTTCGCTCGTCGCGCGCGACGTCGAAGCCGCGGCGCCGATCGCCACCGCGGCACGCGCCCGACGGACCCAGCTCGCCGCCTGGCTCGCGATGGTCGAGCGCGGCGACCTCGCCGGCGACAGCGTGGCCCCGGCGCCTCCATGGGCGCTGTGGCACGACCCCGCCGCTCAGGCGGCTTACGTCGCCGCTGAGGCCCTCGCCGATCGGCTCGCGTCCGAGCCGGACCTGCGCACCGCGCTCGGGGAAAGGGGACGCTTTCAACTTACGCAACTTGCGATCGGTAAGCCCTCGAATGCATAGGGCCCCAGGAGCAAAGGGGACGGTTTCAACTTACGCAACTTGCGATCGGTAACCCCGCGAATGCATGCGGCCCCCCGTTTGATCGGCGCCGATGGGCGGGCCAAGATGCGGCGTGCCAGTTTGCCGCGCCCGGGTACGTGCCGTGTTGCTCGCCGTGGTCGCCACGGGCTGCGTGAGCGCGCCGCACCCGCTCGATGTGGCCGGGATGGTGAAGAGCAAAGGCGCTCTGATCGCGCGCCAGGACCTGGAGGTCCGGGTGCTCAGCAGCCCGCGCGACGTCCAGCTCCATCTCGCACTCGCGCAGCTCGCGGACGATGCCAACCGGCCGGCTCAGGCGCTCGCCGAGCTCGAGACGGTCATCCGCATCGGCGGCCCACTGGGGACCCGGTGGCACGACGACAACCGGGCGCGGTTCGCGCGGCTGCTCGCGGCGCGCGGACGGGTGCGCCTCGCGCGGGGGGCGCGGTCGGCCTTCGACGATCTCACTCGCGCGAAGCAGTACGGAGCGGCGATCGATCCGCGCGAGCTCGAGCGCGCGAAGGCGGCGGTCGCGCTCGCGCAGCTCCGGCACGTGGATGCGAAGGAGCGCGCGGCCGGGCAGGCGACCCTCGCCGGACTCGCGGGCGCCGCGTTCGCGGATCCGAGCTGGGTGGGCGCGAAGCCGCAGCCGGTGCCGCGCGATCGTGGCGCCTGGGGAATGTGGCTGTGGGACCACGGGGCGAAGCGCGCGGCCTTCGAGGCACTGCGTGATTGGTTCGCGACCACGGGCGCGAAGGGCGGGCCGATCCACGACGCATATCTGCGCGCGCTCGCGTGGTGGACGCCGGTCGATCTACCGTCGCCGCCGCGCGGTGATCTGGTCGGCGCGGAGAGGTGTCGGTTCGCCGGAGCGCCGAGCTGCGCGCCGCAGGACGTCCTCGACGATCCGCCCGCCGCCGCCGCGCTGCTCACCTCACCCGTCGCGGTGCCGGGCACCGAGGTCGACCCCGCAGCGTGGCTCGCACTGACGCTCGTGCCCGCGCTGCGCGGCGACGCGGGGTGGGGCGAGGCGCTCGCGCGACGCCTCGATCTCGCGACGATCGCGCCGGCTTCGATCGCAACCTACGCGCGCGCGGCCGCGGCCCGCCTCCACGGCAAGCGAGACGTGGGCACCGCCGATGCCGCGCTCGTCGAGCTGCGCCCGAGTCAGCGCCTCGTCGTCGCCGCGGGCCGCGTGCTCGATGGCGATCCGCCGGCACGCGTGCGCGCCGCGCTCGGCGCCCTCGAGGGCAGTCCCGAGGGTGTTGCACTGTTGCGCATCATGGATCCCGCGCGGCCGGCGCCGTTGGTCGACCCGCTCGCCGCCGCCCTCGGTGCCTATCTTCACGCGCGCCACCTCGATGGGATCCCCGTCGCGACGATCCTCGCCGCGTATCGCAAGACCCCCGGTCGCGCCGACACGCTCGCCGCCGATGCCGTCGCACAGGCGGTGGACG
>JAYVLW010000987.1:0-3326 GCA_043759315.1 Myxococcales bacterium | reverse complement strand
GCGAAGGGCCTCAAGGGCGCGCGCGACGGCATGCTCGGCATGTTCGAGGGGAAGTACGACGCGAAGGACGACAAGACCAAGCTCGGCCCCCTCGACGCGAACCACGTCGTCGCGGACGGCTCGCGCGGCGGCCACAAGTTCCATGTCGAGGCGTGGATCGCGTACGACGAGGGTGGTCGCACCGTGTACGGCCTGATGAGCCTGCGCATGCCCACGGACCTCGACGGCGTGGGCAAGCTGAAGGACGGCTTCGAGCTGCGGCCCGACGCCGCGCCCGCGATCGCTCCGACCGACGGCGACAAGGACGCGGGCGGCAACGACGCGAAGCCGGCGAAGAAGGCCGCGGCTCCCAGGAAGCCGGGCAAGACGCCGGCCGTCGCGAAGGACGATCCGTTCTGAGCTAGCCGCGAACGCAGTCGACTGCTCGCTGTCGACTGCTCGCTACATGCAGCTCGGCGCGAGCGCGTTGACGAGGCACTCCTCGGCGATCCGGATCGCGCCGCGCGGCCGCTCACCGCGCTCCTGTTGCCGGCGCACCTGCTCGCGCCGACGAGCGCGCTCGAGGGCGTCGCCATTCAGGAACGGCTCGGCGATGAACAGCGAAGTCTCGGCGCCGACATGCTCGAGATCCGTCGACGCCGCGGCTTCCTGACCGAGCACGAGGCGCTTCGCCCGCGGGAGGTTCGCCACGCGATGGCGTCCCGGATCGACGACGATGCTCGCCGACGGCGGCAGCGTCATGATCACCTCGACCTTCGCGGGCTTGCCGCGGGTCAGCGGGAACACGCGCAGACGCAGCTTGTCGGCGGTCTCGGTGGAGTCCATCCACTCGATCAGCGCCGGATCGACATCACCCTCGACGATGCGCTCGTACTGCCCGGCCGCATCGGCCGCCGTCTCGAAGTGTGCGATGCGCCGATCGCCGCCGATGGTCAGCCCGAGGTACGTGACCTGCGTGCCGCGCGGCACGTCGAGCTCGAGCGCCGCGTCCTGGCCGTCCCTGGAGGTCGAGGACAGCGTGAGCATCGCGGTCGCGCGGAGTCCACGTAGCTCGACGCTCACGGCGTCGAGATGGGTGCCCTGCGTGATCTTGCCGAACGCGAGCGAGCCGCCTCCACGCGGCGCGGCGTGGCGCTCCTGGTGACGCCCCACATCGACGCGGGTCTCGGCGACCACGGGAGCAAACAGCGCAGCAACGAGGGCGAAGGCGCGCAGCATGGTCCTACGACACCGCCACGCGCCGTGGGTTTCCACGAAGTGGGCGCGCCACGGGGCGCGGGTCGATCACTGCGTGGGGTCGTCGCGACCGGAGCCCTTGCCGCCGCCGTACCGATCCCAGATGTTGACGCCGCCGGTGCCGGGACCGGTCTTCTGCCCGCTGCCGTTGCGCGGGGTCTTGCCGGTGGTCGGCGTCGTGTCGGACTTCGCCTTGATCACGGTCGAGAACTCGCGCGGCGCGCCGTCGCTCGCCTGGACCTTGAGGCGCAGCGTTCCGCCCTTGTCCACGAGCGCCGCGTCCTCGTCGGTCGCGAGCTTCGCGAACGTCGCGGCATCCGTGACATCGCGGCCCGCCACGGCGACCACCACGTATTGCTCGGCGAGGCCGAGATCCTGGAGCGGGCCCGTGCCGAGCTTCGTGATGATCGCACCGTGCTCCAGCTTCGGATACCGCCAGCCGACCAGCGGGAACATCGCGACGGCGGTCGCACCGAGCGCCGTCGACGGCGTGGTGTACGCCTCGACGAGCTTCCCGAGCTCCGTGGCGCCGAGCGAGACCTGCGCGAAGGCGAGGTAGCGCTTGCCATCACCGCCCGTGTACTCCTCCCAGTACCGGCCGGTGGGCGCCGCCGGGACTGCTCCACCGCTGGTCGCGCGGAGCACCCGCGCCACGGCGTTGCGGGCCTCGCGCACGTCACGACGCGCGGAGGTGTTGCTCGGATCGCGATCGAACGCGGCGAGCTTGGCGTCGCGCGCCGGCTTGTAGACCGGGATCACCGAGAGCTTCCAGGCGGGGTTCGTGATGCGCACGGCGAGCGCGTTCGCGATCGCGTCGAGCGCCGCATCCGCGGCCTCGTCCTCGGCGTCATCCTGCCGCGCGGAGATCGAGGACACGCCGACGCACGACATGCCCTTGTCGGCCGTGTCGGTGCACGCGGCGGTGCCCTGCGTATCGCTCGTGATCCACGCCGGACGCGTGGCAGCGCTCTTCTTCGAGATCGCACCGAGCGCCGTCGATGGCGCGTCCTCGGTCTTGTTCATCCGCTGGTACGCGAGGTAGCCACCGGCGGCGACCACGACCGCGAGCAGCGACGCGAGGAAGGGAACGAGCAACGATGACCGCGGCGCGGGCCCGGCCACCGGCTGCGTGGCCGCTCCCTTCGCGGCGGGCTTCTTGTCGCGCTGGGTCTGGAGCGCGCGCTCGCGGAAGATGCCGATCGCCTTCACCACGTCGGCGCTGGCGGTGGCCCGGGGCAGGCTGGGCAACAACGTCATCTGGGTCTCGCCTGCCACGCACACCATCGCGTGCTTGCAGCTGGTGCACCGGAGCTCCGGCGCGGTCGCGAACTTGAGGACATCGTGATGCTGGCCGACGTCGATCGACTGCGCGCTCGTGGTGCCGCACGACTTGCACTCGTAGGGGAGCGTCAGCGTGACGACCTGTGCCTTGAGGCCGAGATCCTCGACGCTGCACAGCTTCTCGAGGAACGCGGGTGGCACGGCGGCGAGATACAGATTCTCGACAAGCGGGGTCACCATCTTCACGAAGCCGCGCCACTCGGCGGCGCCGGCCGGCTCGATGCGACCGATCGCGCCGAGGTCGATGATCACGGTGCCTTCGAGTCCCTCGGCGAGCTTCTCGCGCGGGAACGTGCGATCGAGATCGCCGGCGAGCCGGAGGTAGGTGGTGCGACCTTCGATGACCTTGTCGATGCGCAGCTTGCGATTGAGATCGCTGACCGCGTAGTTGAGCTTGCTCGCGAGGAAGCCGGCGACCTCCGCCTCGAGCTCGAACTTCTCCTGACCGATCAGGTACGAGAAGTACGTGGCACCGTCCTCGTCGAAGTACATGCCCTCCTTGCACGAGGGGCACGGACGCTCGGCGAGCTTCATCGACTTGATGGTCTCGTGGTCCTTGTCGACCTGCAGGAGCACGCGGTGCTCCGAGTCGCAGTAGTCGCAGCGGAACGGCGCGTAGAAGCTGAACACGCGACCGCCGCCCGCGAAGTTGGCGACCATGTTGAGCTGATCGACGACCTTCGGCGAGCATTCGATCAACACCATCGAGCGAACCTGCTTGCTCGCCGCGGTCACGAAGTCGACCCACT
>JAYVLW010000986.1:0-5596 GCA_043759315.1 Myxococcales bacterium | reverse complement strand
TGGTTCCACACCTCGAAGTTCGCGGTGCGATCCTCGATCAGCGGCAGCTGCGCGATGCCGAGGAAGTTGGTCAGGATGACGTGCAGCGAGCCGGGGTTGACGTCGCGGCAGGCCTCGTTCGCGGAGCCCGTCGGGCCGCGCGTCAGGTCCTTGGAGTTACAGCGACCGCCGAGCATGATCGCGCTCGTCGAGTCGAAGATGTTCTGGGTCAGCGCCTTGATGTCGGCGACCTCGAAGGTCTGGCCGTTCATCGTCACGGCGTGCTGCGGCTCGGGCATCAGGAGCGAAGCCGGGGTCCAGGCGTGGCAGGTGCCCCACCAGCCGGCGATGCCATCGGCATCCTTGGGGCCGTTGCACTCGTCGATCTTGCCGTCGCCGTTGTTGTCGATGCCGTCGTGCATCTTGCCGCCGCCCTGGAAGTTCTTCGACTGCCACGACGCCGCCGGACCGGCGCAGCCATAGTACGTGTCCCACTTGGCCTTCGAGCCGGGGCCACAGATCTCGCTCGGCAGCGTCGCGCAGCCGGCCGCGTTGTTGAACGCGGCGTCGTACTTCTCGAGTGGCGACTTCACGCTGGCGCCCTGCCAGCGAGCGTTGTGCGATCCTTCCGAGGTCGGCCAGTAGGTGTCGGCCCAGGCGACCGGGATGCGGCCCACGGCCTCGGGGAACTGCGACTTCCACACCGGCGTCTTCAGCGAGCCCTTCTTCGGCAGCTCGGAGAGCTTGTACTGCAGGCTCTGCGACATCTGGGCGGGGTTGTTCGTCGGATCCCACGCGTCGGCCTTGCCGTCGGAGCTCGGCGCAGCGCAGTCGATGTCGCCCGGGAGGCACTCGTCGCCCACGTCCTCATCGGCGCAGCCCATGAGTTGTACGGAACCGAGGAGGGTGAGACCGAGACCAGTGAGGAAAGCGCGCTTCATGACGATGCTCCAGAAGGAGGGGGTTTGATGGGCGCGGCTTGAGCATTGGTCGTGCCACGGACCTTTGATCGTGGTTCCAGCTAGTTGCCCCCTTCGACCGGCTCCGCGACTTGCCGATCCAGGTGGGGTCAGACGGGCCGCTTGCCGGCTCCCCGAGCTTCCATGACGCACTGAACCATCAGGCTGTCAGGCGAGTCCACGGCAGGCCCCGCATGCTTGGCCAGCAAGTCACCGTGATAGCGTCGATCTGGATGAGGCTCGCGTTGTTGGTGGTCGCGCACGCCGCCTGCCACAGCGGCGGTACTCCGCGGTCGCCGCTGGTGCTTCGCGACGCGTGTGCAGCGGCCGAGTACTGGACCGGGACGGCGTGCGCCGCGCGGGGCGATAGCGCGGCGAAGCTTTTGGAGAGCAAGCAGGCGCTCGATGACGCACAGCCCGAGATCGCGAACGCCGCGCTGGATGCGGCCGTGAAGGCAGGGCCGCTCGATCACGAGGCGAACATCAGCTTGTGGGAGCAGCGCGGGATCTCGGCCTCGTTCGAGGAAGACGCCCCCCGCGCGCGCGACGCGTTCGACATGCTCCTCGCGCTCGATCCGGGTCACTTCCTCAGCTATCAGATGTCGACGCGCGCGACGTTCAAGTTCGAAGCGGTGCGCAACGAGACCAAGTCGCGCGGCGCACCGGCGATCGAGGTCGACTGGGCATTCGGGCAGCGGGTCGGAGCGCCGATCGCGATCGACGTCAGCGTGCTCGCGGATCCGAAGCGCTTTCTGAACCGCGCCACGCTGTTCCTGCGCACGCGCGGCGAGACGAGGTGGCGGGCGGCGGATGTTCCGCTCGCCGGTAAGGATCACCACCTGGTGCTCCCGGCGATCCGCGCCGCCAAGCCGGTGTCGCTCGAGCTCTATCTCAAGGCATACGACGAGCGCGGCAACGAGGTGCTGACGTGGGCGCAGCCGACGCGACCGCGCGAGATTCCTCTGCGCTACGATCCGCCCCGCCCGTGGTGGCAGAAGTGGTGGGTCATCACGATCGCGGGCAGCGTCGTCGTGGGTGGCACCGCCGCCGTCGTGTACGCCGTTACCCGCGAGCCCGCGTCCACCGTGGACGGCATGGGCGTGGTTCACTGAACCAGGCCGTGGTACACGACCCCTCGTGCGCACGCTGACCTCGGTGCTTGGCAACTCGCAACGCCTCGACGGTGGGGCGATGTTCGGAAACGCACCCAAGGCGATGTGGGAGGGCTGGATCGAGCCGGACGACCAGAACCGGATCCCGCTCGCGTGCCGCTGCCTCGTCGTGCGCGAGGGCGGAAAGACGATCCTGCTCGAGACCGGCATCGGCGCGTTCTTCGATCCGAAGCTGCGCGAGCGGTACGGGGTGGTCGAGCCGCACCACGTGCTGCTGCAGTCGCTCGCGGCGCACGGTGTGCGGCCCGAGGATGTCGATGTCGTCGTGTTCTCGCACCTCCACTTCGATCATGCCGGTGGTGCGCTGACTGCGTTCGCCGACGGCTCGAACCCGCAGCTCGTGTTCCCTCGCGCGATCTACGTGGTCGGTGTGGAGGCGTGGCAGCGCGCGGTGTCGCCCCACGCGCGCGACAAGGCCTCGTTCATTGCGGGCATGACGAATCTCCTGGCGGGTAGCGGTCGGCTCGAGCTCGCCGCCTCGGACCGCGCCGCGGCGCTCGGCAACGGCTTCCGCTTCCACCGCAGCTCGGGTCACACCCCCGGTCTGCTGTTGACCGAGATCGAGATGCCGAACGGACCGGTGTTGTTCGCCTCCGATCTGATCCCCGGTCGCGCGTGGGTCCACCTGCCGATCACCATGGGCTACGACCGCTACCCCGAGCTGTTGATCGACGAGAAGTCGACGCTGCTCACCGATCTGCTCTCGCGCAACGGCCGGTTGTTCTTCACGCATGATCCTGCGATCGCGATGGGCAAGGTCACGCGCGACGCGAAGCAGCGGTTCACGACGATCGACGAGCTCGCGGTCGTCACCAACCTCGCGGCGTAGCGGCTCCGGAACGACAACGGCCGCCTCGCGGGCGGCCTTCACCATGACGCGGTGAACGTTAGTTGGCGTCGCAGCCGGTCTCGGACCAGCGGCCGAGGAAGCCACCGGAGCGCTCGTTCGGGCCGGGGAAGTACACGCCGTGGAGCTGACCGTGGTCGCCCTGGCGATCGAGCCACCGCGCGACGAACTTGCCGTTCTCGTAGGTGCCCTTGACGAGGCCGACGAAGTGGCCCTCGCGGTTGATGAACTTACCGAACATCACGGCCTCGCCGCTGCGGCGCTTGCCCGCGATGCCGCGGATGTGACCGACCGGCTCGCCATCCGAGCTCGCGACGACGCCGAGGTAGCCGTTGAGGTTCGGCGTGAGCGCGTGCCAGCGGCCGCGGAGGAAGCCGTGCGCGCAGCTGTCGTCGCGGCGATGGCCGGCGATCAGGATGCGGTTGCCGTCACCGACGTCGATGACGATCGGGCCGGTCGCGAGCTGCCCGAGATCGATCGTGTGCGCCGCGCCGGTCACCGGGGTGTACGTGAGCGTCAGCGCGTTCGGCGTGCCCGGCTGGGGGTCGAACACCGTGAGCGCGAGGCCATCGACGTGCGGTTTCGTCATGGAGGTGAAGCTGATCGCGTCGCGCGAGGTGCGCGGCAGCACGCGATCCGTCGCCTGCTCGAATGCGATGCGACGGCGCACCAGCATGCCGCCGCGCGACAGGCGCAGCTCGCCGCTCCAGTCGCGGCCGGTGGTCGCGTCGCGATCCGCGGGGAACCGGCCCCAGATGATGACGAGGTCGCGGGCGAGCACGTTGGCTCCGGGCGCCGCCATCTCGGCGATCACGGGATCGGCGGCCATCTCGTCGGCGACCGCGGCGTCGGGCTCGATGTCGGCCGCGGCGAACTGCGACTCGGCATCGAACATCGGGGCCTCGTCGGCGGTGTCGAGGCCGCCGTTCTCGAGCTCGAGCGCGGTGGCGACATCCTCGGTGGTGGCCGGGGTGTTGTCGACGCAGGCGGTGGTGGTGGCGGCGAGGAGAAGAGCAAGGGGAAGCTTGGCGCGCATCGGGAGGCTCCTGGGGGATTTTGAAGGGACCGGTTCGAGTCGTTGATGAGGACTAGAGCAACCCTCCGGCCAACGCGTAACTCGGCGTCATCGCTGGGAGAACCGTGCGCCCCGGTACCTCCACGTACCGAACGCGAGGTAGGTCCTTTGGCGCGCCGGAACCTCGAGGTACCGCTACGGTTGCCGGAAGCTGAGCGTTGCGCCGGCCTGCAGCTCGAACGCCTTCTCGAACACGATCGCGCCGGTGTCGGGGGCGAGGAGCTGCAACGTGTGCGGGCCCGCCGGGAGCTGCCGGTTGAGCATCGGCGTGACTCCGAGCGTGCGGCCGTCGATCACGACGTTCAGGTAGACCCCGCCGGGTCGGTTGCGGATGTTGAGGATGCCCGTGCCGGAGGACTGCACGGGCGCGGCGTCGATCACCGCGGCGGCCACGGCGGCGTCCTTCGCGACGACGCGGCCGGCGTCGTTCGGCACCCGGCGGGCCGGGGCGTCGACCGAAGCGTCGGCGGGCGGCGGTGGCGCGATCTCGTGCGCGTCCACAACCGGCGAATCGATCGGCGGCGCATCCGCGGCCATGGCGAGATCGATGGGCACGGCGGCATCGCGCTGCGGCTCGCTGCTCGTGCGTGTCATCACCACGAGAGCGATCACGCCGAGCAGGGCGACGAGCGCGAGGATCACGGGCAGCGCGAGGCTTCTGCGCGGCACCCGGTCGAGCGAGCTGTCGGTGTCGACGTTCGCGGGTAGGTGCGTGGCTCCCGCCGGCGGTACGCCGAGCACCGGCGCGACGCCCAGCTGAGAGCCCGCGCTCGCGACCGGACCGACCTCGGTGACCGCGCCCGTCGCGCGGCCCACGGGGAGCGGCGCATCTCTGCCGGCGAGGACGCTCGCGAGCCAGGTGCGGTGCGCCGCGCGCGGTTGGGCGAGCTCGCGATCGGCCCACGAGGCGAGCGTCTCGTCGCCGGCGTTCGCGATCACGCGCTCGAGCTCCTCGGCGAGCTGCGCGGCGGTCTGCGTGCGGCGCTCCACGTTGCGGTCGAGCGCGTTCATCACGACCGCGTCGAGGCCGATCGGCAGCGGCTCGCCGAGGATCACCGACGGGGGCTTGATCTCCTGGTGCTCGACGGCGCGGGCGACGGCGTAGATCGAATCGCCATCGAACAAGCCCTGGCCGGTGAGCAGCTCGTGCAGCACCACGCCGAGCGAGAACACGTCGCTGCGCCGATCCATCGCCTCGCCGACGCATTGCTCGGGAGACATGTACGCGACCTTGCCCTTGAGCGTGCCGGTCTGCGTCTCGGCGCGGCGCTTGTTGTGTCCGAGCTTCGCGATCCCGAAATCCGCGAGCTGCACCGAGCCGTCGTATCCGATCAGGATGTTCGCCGGCGACACGTCGCGATGGATCAGCCCGAGCAGCGCGCGATCCGGCCCGCGCTTCTCGTGCGCGTGATGCAGCCCAGAGCGTTCGTTACCTGGTGCGGGGCGGCAGCAAGCCGAGCATTGGTGACCCGACGAAGTGGGTCAACAAGATGGTGCTCGGCTAAGGCGTCGCCTTGTCGAGCCGCATCACCGTCGCCGTGAGATAGGTCCCCGCGCAGCGCTC
>JAYVLW010000985.1:0-6471 GCA_043759315.1 Myxococcales bacterium | reverse complement strand
GAGCAGCGCGTGGTCAACCTCGAGGCCGAGGGCGGCGCCCTGATCACCGATAGCGACGACAACGCGCGCAACCTCGACGTCGAGGTCCGCGTCGGCGAGGCGACCCTCGACAACACGCGCGACCTCGCCAGCGACGACAACGGGCTCAACTCGCCCCTCACCCGGCGCGGTGTCGTGCCGTTTGGCGAGGACAAGCAGGCGATCTCCAACGCGCTGTGGCTCGAGACCGATCGACGCTACCGCGAGGCCGTGACGGCGCTCGGCTACGTCCGCCAGGACCAGGCCACGCTCAAGAGCCATACCAACACGGCTCCCGACTTCGCGCCCGACAAGCCGGAGATCTACGTCGAGGCCCCGGTCACCCTGACGTTCGACAAGGCTGCCTGGGTGGACCGCCTCAAGCGGTGCTCGGCGAAGGCCCTGAAGGGCTCGGCGACGCGCGGCACGTGCGGCGTGGTGTTCCAGCAGAACACCGCGTGGTTCGTGAACAGCGAAGGCAGCCAGATCCAGCTGTCTTGGACGAACGCCCAGATGTCGGTCTCCGTCGGCGTCAAGGCCGATGACGGCATGAGCCTGTCGCGGCTCGAGCAGCGGTTCGGCCGCCAGCCCGGCGATCTGCCCCCCGAGAAGGACGTCGATGCGATGATCGCCACCGTCACCGGCGATCTCGACGCGCTGCACGACGCTCCGCTCGCGGAGCCGTACGTCGGCCCGGCGATCCTCGAGGGTCGCGCCGCGGGCGTGTTCTTCCACGAGGTGTTCGGTCACCGGATCGAAGGCCACCGACAGAAGGACACGACGAGCGGCCAGACCTTCGCATCCTACGTCGGAAAGGACATCGCCCCCGAGTGGTTGAGCGTCTACGACGATCCGATGATCGTGACGCTGAACGGGATGCAGCTCAATGGCTTCTACCGGTTCGATGACGAGGGGGTGCGCGCCCACCGCGTGTCGCTGATCGATCGGGGCAAGCTGGTCGGCTTCCTGATGGGCAGGAACCCGATCAAGGGCTTCATGCAGTCCAACGGCCACGGCCGTCGCTCGCCGGGTCTGCCGCCGGTCGCACGTCAAGGCAACCTCGTGGTGGAGGTCGCGAAGAGCGTGCCGCGCGCGGATCTCGAGAAGTTACTCATCGAAGAGATCAAGAAGCAGAATCGGCCGTACGGGATGATCTTCACCGATATCAGCGGCGGATTCACGAATACGTCCGCCTTTGCGCCCCAGGCGTTCAAGGTCAACCCCGTGATGGCCTACAAGCTGTTCCCCGATGGCAAGCGCGAGCTGGTCCGCGGCATCGACATCGGCGGGACCCCCCTGGTGGCCCTCCAATCGATCCGGGCGGCCAGTCGGGAGATCGAAACGTTCAACGGCGTGTGCGGCGCCGAGAGTGGGTGGGTGCCGGTCTCGGCCTCGGCCCCGAGCCTGCTGCTCGAGAAGCTCGAGATCGAACGCGGGTTCATCCCGCCCGACCGGCCGCCGCTGCTCAACCCGCCGAGCATTCGCAAGGAGAAGCCGTGAAGCGCTCGTTTCCGTGGGCCCCCGCCGCCCTTGCTGGACTGCTGGCGCTGATCCCGGCCACCAGCTCCGCCGTTCCCGAGAAGGACAAGCCGAAGGACAAGAAGGAACCCGACGTCAAGCGGGATAGCGGCTCGAAGGCCGTGACCGAGGACATCCTCGACGCCGTCGCCGAGGAGATGAACCGAGGCATGACCAGCCTCGAGATCCCTGGTGCGCCGAAGCCGTATCACATCTCGTACAAGGTCACGGAAGTCGACGTCAACGACGCCGCGGCCAGCCTGGGGCAGACCACGAGCAAGCGCAACCGCCACTTCGTGAACCTCGAGGCGCGCGTGCGCGTGGGCAATCCGTCGCTCGATAACGGCAACTTCTCGGTGCCGAACGCCGAGGAGATCGATGCGGTGGTGGCGATCAACCTGCCGGTAGATGCGAACGCGCGGATCGCGCGGCGCGCCGCGTGGCTCGTCACCGACGGCGCATACAAGGAAGCGCTGATGCAGCTCCGGGCGAAGCTCGAGAGCCGGCGCGCCAGCGGTGCGCGCCCGACCGACGTGCCCGCGTGGACCACCGAGAAGCCGATGGTCAGCGAAGAGCCGGTGTTCGTGCCGGTGCTCGAGCCTCTCGAGGAGCTCGAGGCGCGGGCAAAGGCGATCTCCGCCACGTTCCGCGACCACCCGCAGATCCGCGACTCGCGCGTGGCCGTGACGAGCTATCTCGAGCGCCGCTGGTACATCACCACCGAGGGCACGAGCGTCACCGATACGCGCCGCGCGAGCGGCGTGGTGATCGCGGCGACGGGACAGTCCGATGACGGTCAGCCGCTCGCGCAGTACTTCCTGCGCTACGGCCACACGGCGAAGGACCTGCCGACCGACGACGAGCTCAAGGGCGAGTCGAAGAAGCTGATGGACACGATCGCGGCGCTCCAGAAGGCGCCCATCATCGAGCGCTACTCCGGTCCCGTGCTGTTCGAGGGCGAGGGCGCGGTGGGCCTCCTTCGCTTCGCGCTCGCGCCGCACCTCGGCGGCACGCCGGTGCCCGAGGGCCTGAACCCGCAGGAGGCGAAGTCCTTCGGCGGCGCCCTGACCGACAAGGTCGGCCTCCGCGTGCTCACGCCGGGCCTGTCGATCGTCGACGACCCGACCGCCCGCGATGGCGGCGGGAAGGCCTTGATCGGCGGCTACAAGATCGACGACGAGGGCGTGCCCTCGCAGCGCGTCGAGGTCGTCAAGGACGGCACGCTCAAGACCCTGCTCACGGCGCGCACGCCGTCGGCGAAGGGGATGACGTCGAACGGTCACGCGCGGCGCACCGCGGAAGGTGGCGCGTTCCACGGCAGCGCGACGAACCTGTTCGTCAGCGGGAAGACCACGGTGCCGCGCGCACAGCTCAAGGCGAAGCTCATCGCCGCCGCGCGCGGCGAGGGCCTCAAGTACGGCATCCTGATCCGCCGGTTCGACGACGCGGCGATCACCGCGGCGCCCGAGTTCTCGCGCCGCGAGCTCGTGCAGATGATCAAGAGCACCGATCAACAGCTGCCACCACCCGCCGTGCTCGCATACCGGGTGTATCCGGACGGCAAGGAGGAGCTCGTGCGCGGCGTGCAGCTCGCCGAGGTGCCGATCCGCGCCTGGAAGGACGTACTCGGAGTGTCGAAGGAGACCACCACGTACAACTTCCTCGCCGCCACCGAGACCCAGCTCTCGCTCCGCCTCACCGGCGGCACCGACGACGGCTTCGTTCCGTCGGGCGGCATCGAGAGCGGCATCGTGACGCCCGATCTCCTGCTCAAGGAGATCGACGTCCAGCCCGCGACCACGGGCGCGTTGCCGGCGCCGTTCCTCCCCAAGCCCGGGAAGTGACGACCGTCCGCGTCCACGCCGTCGAGCCACGCAGCCGAGCGAACGGTCCCGGCGCGCGGTTCGTGGTGTGGATGCAGGGCTGTACCCTCGGCTGCCCCGGCTGCTTCAACCCGACCACCCACGACGCCGCCGGTGGGCACACCGTGCCGATCGCCGAGCTCGCCGCTCAGCTGGCCGACGCCGCGGCCGCGGGAACCGAGGGCCTCTCGCTCTCGGGCGGCGAGCCTCTCCAGCAGCCGGCCGCCGCGGCCGCGCTACTCGACGCGGCGCGTGCGGTCGGCATGTCCACCCTCGCGTTCTCCGGCTACTCGATCGAGGAGATCCGCGAGCTTCCCGGCGGCCCCGAGGTCCTCGCGCGCCTCGACGTGCTCGTCGACGGGCGCTACGTCTCCACCGAGCGCCTCGCCGCGGGCTTGCGCGGCTCCGCGAACCAGCGCATCCAGCTACTCACCCAGCGCTACTCCCTGGCCGACGTCGAGGCCACGCCCGTCGCCGAGATCCGGATCAGCCCCACCGGCGAGGTCGTGCTGACCGGCGTGAACCCGCTGAAACTCAAAAGGTGAGCTCGGATTCTGCGTAACCGCGCTCAAGATGAGCGATACGCTTCCCGAGATGAGTGAGCTCCCTGCTCCCGACCTCAAGGACTCGAGCGGCCGCATGCGCCGCATCGTGCTCTCGCTGTTGATCGCCGGCGCATGCTCCGGCATCGCGTACGTGATCGCGAACGCGCTCGTCAAGCCAGAGACCGAGGCGCACAAGGTGCACGTCACGAGCGGGCAGATGAGCGGCGGCACGTTCGTGATCTGGGTGACCCTCGTCGTGTTCGCTGTCTCGATCGCGGCGGCGCTCGGGATCCAGAACGCGCTCGCGAAGAAGAAGTGGAAGGACGAGCTCGTCGCGCGCGCGAAGGTCGTCTGACGACGGCTCGGCCGGATCAGCTGACGACGCCGTAGACGTTCTTGTGCTGGCGCTGGATCTCGATCGAGTCGCGCAGGTTCTCGAACAGCTGGCGCGACGCCGGCATCCCCACGATCTCGATGTGCGGCGTGGTGGCGTCCTGGGCGAACACGTCGATGTGCGCGATGCCGAGGATCCGGTCGACGATGTTCTGGCGGTAGGCGACGTCACGGCAGCGCCACAGCTGGAGCACGTCGATCCGCTTCGAGAGGAGGCCGCGCTCGGTTTCGATGACGGTGTTCGTCACGCGGAACCGGATCGACTTCCGGTACAGCGTGAGACCGAACCCGAACACCGCCGCGGCAGCGAGCGGAACGACGACGTCGAGGAGCTTCGTGGTCAGCGGCGGATCGCCGCCGTGGATCATACGGAGGATGACGATGAGGAGGACCGCGCCGAAGCCGCCCGCGATGTACATCCCGAGGTAGGCCTTCCACGAGGGAACGCCTTCATAGAGCACCTTGCGCTCGGCGGGAGCCTCGTCCTTACCCGCGCTGCGCGCGAACGGCGCCACGTTCGGCGGGTCTTCTTTCGCCGGCGCCGACGCCGGCGCGGCGGCGGGCGGTGGAGCGGCTGCCCCCGGAGCTGCGCTGAGGAACGAGTTACAGAAGCGACACTTGATCGCTTCGTCCTGGATCTCCTCCGCGCAGAAGGGGCATTTCTTCATCGCTACATCCGATATCCGAGGCCCACCATGAAGTCGATAGCCGTGATCGACTTGATGTCCTCGCGCAGGCCTTTGTGGGCCGGGCTGTAGGAGAAGGCGATCGGCGTCAGCGTGATGAGGAAGTTCGGCGTGACCGCGTAGTCCGCGCTGAGGCCGAGACGCAGGTGGAACATCGACAGCGCGCCCGTGGTCGGCTGTCCATCAGTGAACGGGCTCTCGCTGACGCCGCCGAAGAACAGCACACCCGCTCCGACGTCACCGCGCAGCCCGATCTTCGGCGCGACCGCGAACGTCACGCCGACGTCGGCGACCAGGCCCATCAGCTTCGCGCTCCGGCTCGTGCCCATCGCTTCGTACGGCACGGGCGTGAACGTGAAGCCCGCGCCGACATCGATCATCAGCTTGTCGTTGATCGCGAGTGGGTAGCCGGCGATCAGACCGAACGTGGCCTGGGTGGGTACGTCGAGTTTGCCGGTGCTGACCTTCGCACCGCCGCCGAAGGCGCGCACGGAGAGCAGCTTCGGCTGGGTGGTCTCGGTGCCCTTGGTGATCCCACCACCATCGCCGTCGCCATCGCCATCGCCTTCACCGTCGCCGTCGCCGGTCTCACCGACGACCTTGCCTTTCGGATCGGTGGCCTTCGGGTCCGTGGCTTTCGGATCGGTCCCCTTCGGATCATCCCCCTCGGGGCGGAGGTTCGTATCGGGCGGCTTCTGCCGGATCACTTCCTGCTGCTTCGCGCAGTCGTCGAGCTCCTGGATCCGGTCTTCGATCTCCTTGCGCTTCTCCGGCTTGAGCGGCTTCTTCGTGTCGTTGTCCTTGAGCGCGAGGTAGCGCTTGTAGAAGAACTGAGCGTTGGTGCAGTCCTTCGCCTGCCGGTACGCCTGGGCGACGTTGTAGAGGTAGGCGGCCTTCTTGCTCTCGTTCGGTTCGAGCTCGAAGCCCTTCTTGAACGCGTCGACCGCGGCCTGGAAGTTACCCAGGTTGTACTGGGTCTCGCCTTCCTTGTACCAATCGTCCGGCGACTTCGAGGGTTGCGCCAGCGCGAGCGTCGGCACAAGCACCAACGCGCTCACCAAAGTGATCAATCGATTCATGATTGCTCCGCTACAGGTCGTCAGTCGTCAGGTCTCTCGAGACCGGTGTCGTTCCCCTTCTTCCCCGAGCCCGAGCCCTTCCCGGCGCCCGTGTTCCCCTTGCCGGTGTTTCCCTTCCCGGCCTGCCCCGACGACGATGGGGCCTTCTTCTTCAGGCGGAACTCGTCGGTCACGTCCGCGTCGACCGAGAAGTTCTTGAGGACGACGTCCTCGTACTTGTCGAGCTTGAACGTGATGAGGACAGCGTGCTTCTCGCGCGAGACCTCGACGGGCTCCGGCGTCTTCTTCTTCGTATCGACGCCATCGATCCAGATCGCGGCTCCGGGCGGCGAGGTGGTGAACGTCAGCACGGACAGCTTCGGCGCCTCCG
>JAYVLW010000984.1:0-3960 GCA_043759315.1 Myxococcales bacterium | reverse complement strand
GCGGTGCGCACGCTCGTGCCCGCGGATCGCCAGGGCGATGTCGATGCGGTGGCCCGCGCGCTGGTGCCGCTCGAGAAGTTCCTCGCGCGGCATGCCGGGGCAAAGGACCGCGCCACGTTCGTCGAGCTCGCGGCGCGGATGGGGCGCGCGACGAAAGGGGACGAGCTGTGGGTGCTCGCGCCGGCGTTCCTGACCACCGAGCTGCGCGAGGCGTTCGCGATCGCGGTGCTGATCTTCTTGCCGTTCCTCGTCATCGATCTGATCGTCGGGCTGGGGCTCGCATCGCTCGGCATGGCGTCGACGTCGCCCCAGGTGGTCGCGTTGCCGCTCAAGTTGCTGCTGTTCGTCGCGGTCGATGGCTGGCGGCTGCTCGTCGATGCGCTGCTGCGAGGGTACGTGTGACGGCGAGCCTGGTCGCGCTCGTGCGCGAGGGCGTGCTGCTCGCCCTGTTGCTCGCGGCACCGCTGCTCGTCGCCGCGTTGATCGCCGGGGTGATCACGGGGCTCGTCGGTGCGATCACCCAGGTCCAGGATCCGTCGATCGGTCTCGTGCCGCGGGTCGCCGCGGTCGGTGCGGCGATCGTGCTGTTCGCGCCGTCGATCGCGCACCAGCTCGAAGCGTTCGCGTCGCGGATCTGGCCGATGATCGCCGCGATCGGTGCCGGCGGCGCGGGCTGACCGTGGGGACGCTCGTGCTCGCGCTGCGCGGCGCGGCCGCGGTCGCCGTGCTGACCACGGTCGTCGGCGGGATCCCGCGGGTGGTGCAGGTCGGGCTCGCGGTGGTGCTCGGCCTGTGGTCGGCGATCCTCGCGAGCACGGTGGCGCCGGCGGAGGCGTCCCTCCTCATCGCGGCGCACGAGCTCGTGGTCGGTGCCACGCTTGGTCTGCTCGCGGCGCTGCCGCTGCTCGCCGCCGCTGCCGCAGGACGGCTCGTCGATGTCACGCTGAGCGCGAGGCAAGGCCCCTATGCCGGGCTGTTCACGGTGCTGGCCGGCGCGGTGTTCGTGGGCATCGATGGTCACGTCGCGCTCGTCACCGCGGTGGTCGAGAGCTTTCGCACCGCGCCGGCGATCGCCACCACCGAGCCACGCATCCTCGCCGCGATCGGCGGGCTGATTCCGTCCGCGGTCGCGCTCGCGATCCCGTGGCTCGTCACCGCCGCCGTCGTGGAGATCGCGGTCGGTGCGGGTGTGCGCATCGCCGGGCGGGCAGGGCCGCACGCGCCGGTTGCGGCGGCCGTGCCTGCGGCGCTCGTGGTGATCACGGCGGCGCTGGTCTCGACGCTCGCGGTCGCGATCGCGGCGCTCGCGCGCGGCTCGCTCTAGACCCAGGCCCCGACGGAGAACAGCAGGCGCGGGCCGCCGACCTTCGTGACCTCGTGGACGTCGCGGTCGGGCGAGAACAGCACGGCATCCCCGACCGCGAGCGCGATCGTCTCGCCGCCGATCAGGAGCTCGCCGCCGCTCGCGGCCTGCGCGAGCACGGCGTTGATCCGGCGATGGGTACGGCCGTGCTGCGCCGGATCGGTGTGCGGCGGGATGTATGCGCCGTCGGCGTAGCGGATGAAGTAGACGTCCCAGTAGTCGCCGAACGGCGTGCCCACGTGGGCGAGTGCGCGCGCGACGAACCGCGAGTCCGCCGGCATCACCGCACGGAGAGGGAGGATGTCATAGCCCGTGTGCTGGCGACCGGCCGTCCAGCCCTGCGTGGTGGACTCGGCGAGGGTGCGGAGCTCGGTGACCTCCGCGGGCGACAGGAGCTGCGGGAGCACCGTGGGCATGACGCTCAGATGCTTCCGGTGCGGCGACCCGTTGCGGCGATGATCTCCGCGAGCCGCGCCCACCGCGCCTCGGGAACCGGGCCGTCGCCATCGGCCAGCGCGCGCGCCAGCTCGGGATCGCGATGCACCGCGATGCCGTGTCGGCGCGCGAGGCCGAGGATCTGCGTCGCGCGTGCATCGCGACCGATCGCGGTGCGCACCGGCACCGGGCGCCGCACCGGATCCCACGCGACGGCGACCGCCACGCCATCCGCGAGGAGGACCACCGACGCGCCCGCGACCGCCTCGCGCACGGAAGGTCCGCGCGCGGCCGCTGCGCGCCGTGCTCGCCACCGCGGATCGGCGCCGGACAGCCGCTCGTCCTCGCGCTTCTCCGCCGCGGTCATCCGTAGCGAGCTCGCGAGCTCCGCGTGACGGAGGAGCGCATCGAGCACACCGAGGCCGATCCACACCGCCACGAGGGTGCCGAGAAAGCCGACGATCATCAGCGCGCCCGCCGCGGGCTGCTGCACGAGAAGGGCGAGCCGCGGCGCCACCGCCCACAGCCACGCGAGGGTCACGGCGCCGATGCAGATCGCGCCGATCATGCCCAGCCCCGCGTGCTGCGTACGCGACGTCTCGAGTGCGGGCGCGCCGCGCGGGTTCCGCCGCGGCGTCCAGAACCCCCGGGTCTGCGCGAGGTGCGCGAGCAGGGCTGCGACTGCGGCCGCGACGAGCACGGGCAGCACGAACGCGAGCAGATCGGTCGCCGCCGTGCTCCATCCAGAGGCGCCGGCCAGCGCCTCGTGGCCACCTGCGCTGTGACACGCGTCCGCGAGCGCCGCGCCGAGGCGCGTCGCGATCGCGCGCCCGAACGCGAAGATCGCGACCAGCGCGCCGATCCATGCGACCGCTCCCACGACGACGGGGCTCGCCGACGACAACCCCGCCGAGCGCGCGAGCGCGCGGCGCCGTGCCGACGGGGGGAACGGGCGGTGGTCAGCCATGTCCGATACGGATGATACGGTGCCCGCGCGATGCAGTGCCGTCTTCGAGCCGATCCCGGATGCCTGCGAGCGGCCGGTGCGGAGCTGCGCGCGGCGGCTGCGTTGGGTACGTGCGCGGCATCCATGACGGATACCCACGTGGGTGCACGCAGGAGTTTCGATCGGGATGCCCACGTGGGTACGAGCGCGGCGGCCATGGCGGAGACCCACGTGGGTACACGCAGGGGTCTCGATGTGGATGCCTGCGCGGCGGCCATGCCGGAGACCTGCGCGGTCCGCGATGCAGATGCCCACGTGGGTGGATGCGCGGCGGCCGCGCCGGACACCCCCGTTGGCAAGCGCGCGGCCAGCGATCCGAATCCCCAGGTACGTGCGCGCACGATCGTCGACGCGGATGGCGCGATCATCGCCGCGCAGAGGCAGTTCCCGTGAGCGACGCGTACCTCGTCGAGGTCTGCGTACCCTTGCCGGTGCACGGCCGCTTTCACTACCGCGTGCCGCCACACCTCGCCGGCCGCGCGCAGGTCGGCGCGCGCGTGCTGGTGCGGTTCGGCAGGCAGAAGGTCACGGCGGTCGTCGTTCGGACCGGCACGCCCGCACCCGAGGGCGTGATGCCGATCGACATCAGCGAGGTCCTCGACGACGAGCCGGCGCTGCCGCTCGAGCTGGTCGATCTGTGCCTGTGGATCGCCGACTACTACGAGTCGTACCCCGGCGAGGCACTGAAGTCGGCGCTGCCCGCCGGGAGCGGCATCAAGGCGAAGCTCGTCTACGCTCTGACCGAGCGCGGCCGAACGATCGCGGAGGGGGAGGGCGCCGCGTTGCCCGCGAAGCAGCGCGTGGTGCTGGTCAAGCTCGCGGGGGGAGACCTGCCCCTGGCCGGTGCGAACGCCGGGCTGCGGCGGATCCTCGAAGCCCTGATCACCGACGGACTCGTCGAGCTGCGCGACCAGCGCTCCAGCGCGCGGACCAAGCTCAAGCGCGAGAAGATGGCGCGGCTCGTGGGCGATGCCGCGGCAGCGAAGGCCGCGTCGGCGAAGTCCCTCAAGCGCGTGCGGGTGCTCGACGTCCTCGCGGCCGGCCTCGCGCTGCCAGTGGAGTCGATCGAGCAGCAGGTGCCGGGCGCGAAGGCCACGTTGCGCGAGCTGGCGAAGGCGGGCCTCGTCGAGCTGTTCGATCGCGAGCTCGCGCTCGA
>JAYVLW010000983.1:0-11196 GCA_043759315.1 Myxococcales bacterium | reverse complement strand
GGCCGTCGCGAGTGCGACCAGCGCACCGTGCGCGGCGTTCGGCTCCGCGCGCCTGCACACCCCGAGGCGGTAGAGGTACCAGGCCCACACCTCCCACGGCATGCGCTCGAATGCCGCATGGGTGGCGAGCTCCTGCGGGTGGTACTCGCGTGCGCCGATCGTCCAGTAGCCCTCCGCGCCGCGAAACGTGGGGATCCCGCTCTCCGCGGAGACTCCGGCGCCGGTCAGGGCGAGGACGTGGCCTGGGCGACCGAGCGCGGCACGACACGCGGCGAGAACCGGATCCATGACGAGATGCTACAATTTCGGCATGCGCTCCTGGGCTCTCGTTCTCGCGCTCGTCGCCGGTACCACCGGCGCGTGCTCGCGTGCGAGCGACGAGGCGGAGACCAAGCAGTGGGCCGACAAGCCTCCGCCCAAGGACATGCCGCCCCCCGCGGACCTCGCCATCGCGATCAAGGTCAACGGCATCGCGAAGGGAGCGATCAGCGCGACCACGCTGACCACGGCGAAGCCCGACTTCGCCGACGCCGAGCGCACGATGTGGCTGATCACCACGCTCGTCCCCGATGCGGCGCCGAACGGCAGCACCGTGGAGGCCGTGTCGACCACGGGCGTCAGCGTGAAGTTCGAGCGGCCCTCCGCGGGCGGGCTCGAGCCGGTGCTGTTCCTCACCCGCCGCGGCGAGGTCATCGTGTCCGCCGTGGATCCCAAGGATCCGTTCCCGCGCTACCACGGCCAGGGCGGCCGGCTGCATCGCGCTGGCGATTCGCTGCCGCGCGTGGGGCCGGTCGCGCGCCTCGAGATCACGCGATCCACGCCGTGATGCCGTCGCCGCGTGCCGCGATCAGCACGCGCGCGCCGGGTGGTGCCTCCGAGAAGCCAAGGCGCCTGGTGCCGAAGCGCTCGGCGAGGCCGTGGGCGACCCAGCCGAACGAGTAGCGCGCGTTGATCTCGCACACCGCGAGCGTGCGGTCAGGGCCGGCCACGAACGCATCGACGGCGATCGGGCCGCGATAGCCGATCGCGGCGAGCTTCGCACCCGCCGCACCCACGAACGTCACGAGGCGCGAGCGCTCGTCGGCGGTCAGCGGCGGCGGGTCCAGGTCGATGCCGAGGAACGTGCCGCGTGCATCGGTGAGGAGGCCGTGCGGGGCGCGCACGTCCACGACGTGGCCGACCATCGCGCACACGCCGACGTCGACGATGCGGGGCAACCATGGCTCGACGACCAGGGCGCCGAACCGCTCGAGGAGCCGCATCACGCGCGTGCGCTGCTCGGGCGTGAGTGCGCCGTCACCATGGCAGCGATCGCGCCCGGCGCTCGTCCACAGGCCCTTCGCGACCCACGGTCCGGGCACGGAGAGCTCGGAGGCCGCCGTGATCGCATGCGCGCCCGGTACCCCGATGCCGTGCTCGCGCGCGAGCTCCATCGCGAGGCGGCGATCGTTGGCGGCCCGCGTGTCGTAGTTCGCCCAGGACAGGTGGGGGCTCCCGGCCAACCGGCCCGCGCGCATGTGCACCGGCAGGGCGATCCGCGTCGCGTCGACCGCGGCCGGTGCGTACACCTCGATGTCGTCCACCGGCCGATCGTCGTCGTCCTCGCCGGGGGCGAGGGCCACCGTCAACGCAGCGTAGTAGCTGATCCGGGTGGCGATCGCGGAGGGGAGCGACGCGCCGGACCACCGCGCCTCGACGTCGAGGTTGGCGTCGATCGTGAACACTACCGCGGCTCGCCGGACGGCCGGGTCGGCGAGACCGCATCGAGTGCGTCGATGAACGCCTCGGAGAACCCGGCGCGCCGGCGCGCCTCGCGATCCAGGACGGCACCTCGCGCGCGCTTCGGCCCGAGCGGGAACCTCACGCTCGCGCAGTACGCCTCCCACGGATCGCGGTCCCCCGCGAGCTTCTGCAGCCAGACCCAGCCGAAATGGACGTGCGCGATCTCGTCCTCGTGGACCTGCGCGAGCGCGGCGGCCGTCGCGTGATCGCCGCACGCCCGCGCTGCGGTCGCGTAGTCCCCCGCGAAGTCGAGGTTCGCGTTCTCGAACGTCAGGCCCATGGCGCACACGAACTCGAGCGGCGTGCCGAGATGATCGAGCTTGTTCCAGAAGTGCCCGGTGACCGGCAGATCGCCGAACGCCACGCCGAGCGCGGTGAGGCGCTCCGCGTAGAGGCCGAGGTGCCGCTGCTCGTCGGCGAGGATCGCCACGAGCCCGCGGCGAAAGGCGAGCGGCGTGTCGGGGAACGCGAGCAGCGCCCAGGCGAACAGCTCGATCGCCTGGAGCTCGTGGTTCGCGAGCGCGTGGAGGATGCGCGCTCTCTGCTGCGGGTCCGGCATGCCCGCGATCGGTGGCACGCGCGCGGTGCGGCCGGGAACGATCGAGAGGTTGTGGGGGCGCCCGGGCGCCGCGATGCGCAGCGGCGGCGCGGTGTCCTCGAGCTCGAGCTCGCCGGGTGGCCGCAGCTTGTCGGCGAGAGTGTCGGCCGTGACGATCGCTGCGGCGTAGTCCCGCGCCTTCATGGTCAACGGCGACGGCGGCGGCGCAGGAACACGAGGCCGAACACGCTCGCGCCGAGAAGGAGTGGTCCCGTCGGTCCGGTGCCCGAGCTGCAGCACCCGCCCGAGCCGTTGTAGTAGCAGACGCCGGTCGCACCGTTGGCGATGCACGAGAAGTCCGACGGACACGCGCCCGACGTGCCCACGTCGCAGGTCTCGACGCACAGCTTGTCGTTCGCCGTGGTTCCGACGCACTGGAGCGACAGGCACTCCGCGGGTGCAGTGCAGGTATCGCCGAGGCCGCCGGGAACGTCGGGGCCCGGCACGCAGACCCCCATCACGCAGACGTCGTCGCCGGAGCACCCGCTGCTCGCGGTGCACGGCGGGCCCATGTCGACATCGACCGTGTCGCTCGCCGGCACGCCCTGCACGTCGATCGCGCGCAGCTCGAGCGAGTGCGCCCCCTGCTCGACGCCATCGGGAGCGGTCAGCCGGTACGGGGAGGTCATCGCCTTGACTCCGGAGTCCGCGCCGTCGATCCACAGCTCGACGTGATCCACGGCGACGTCATCGGCCGCGTTGACGCGGACCACGAAGTTCGGCGTGACCTTCTTCCCGCTGGTCGGCGAGATGATGTTGATCGTCGGCGGGGTCGCGGCGCCGGGACCGAACATCGCGACGATGCTCTTGTACGAGTTCTGCGTCGGCTTGTTCGGCGGGCACTGGCACGCCGGCAGCGGCGAGAACGTGCCGCACTTCGAGTCCGTGGCCTGGAACCGCTTCATCGACGGGCCGCCCGAGATGTACGTGAGCGGATCGGCGGCGTTGTACTCGTGCTCGAGTCCGAACGAGTGCGCGGTCTCCTGCGCGACGGTCCAGCACAGCTGGTCGACATCGGGGCCGTAGACGTCGAACGTGAACGAGACCGAGTTCGGGATCTCGCCGCAGGTGAACGGGGACACGCCGCCCGCACCCGCGAAGTCCGGGTGGAGCTCTGCACCGCTCGAGCCTCCGACGATGTTCTCGTAGTGGGGGACGTTGCCAGGATCGACATCGGTGATCGTGATGTCGAACGGTGCGTACGTGTTCTTCACGCACTTCATCATCGCGGCCCACACCGCGTCGGTCTGCTTGAACTTGCTGATGGTGACCTGCTGGTCGGGGATGCTCGACGTATCGGTCCGCGAGTCGTCGATGCCCGGCTTGATCAGGCAACCCGTGAACGGGCACTTGTGGATGTAGATGATCCGCGACGACGGCAAGGCCGCCGGCGGGTTCTGGACCGAGATCCACTTGAGGGTCGGCTGAGGACGTACCGGCTCGGCCGTCGCCGGCGCTGCGAGCACCAAGGCCACGAGAAGGATCGACGCACGCATGCTTACCTCCGACGACGGCGGCGCAGGACCAACATCCCGCAAACCGCCGCTCCCAGGACCATCGGTCCGGCTGGATCACTGTTCGCGCTGCAGCACCCACCGGTGCCGTCATCAAAGCCGGGCCAGCACACGCCCTTGTCGGGACCTGCCTCGAGGCACCCGAAGCCATCGGGGCACTGGCCCTCACCGAGCACGCAGAACTCGACGCAGTGCTTCTCGCCGGTCGAATCGGCCTGGCACTCGCCAGATCGACAGTCCGGCCCCGAGTTGCACACGAGCCCAAGACCGCCGGTCGCGTTCGGTCCCGCGACGCAGCGTCCGCCGAGGCAGACGTCGGTGTCGGTCGGGCAGTCGCCGTCACCGCTGCACGGCTTGCCGATCACGACCTGCACGCTCGCGGTGGCGGAGGTGCCGTAGATGTCGTAGCCGATGACCTTCACCGTGTGGGTGCCATCGCCGAGCGAGCCCGGCGCGTTGAACGCGAACGGTCCGGCGACGAGCGTCTGGAACAGCTGATTGTCGACGTACATCTCGGCGCGCGCGACGCCCTGCTCGTCGGTGATGTCGGCGCGAACGGGGAACCCGGCGGAGACCACGGCGCCGAGCTTCGGCTCGGTGATCTTCACGATCGGCGGCGTGGGCGTGCCGGTGCCGAACAGCGCCTTGATCGCCGCGACCGAGTTCTGGGTGTTCGTGAGGATCGTGGTGCCGTTCGCGCACGAGCACCCGTGGTTCTGCTGCGTCGGGCCGGTGCAGGTGTCGCCGAACGGCGACTGGCCGCCCTGGCAGTCGCTGCCGCACTGCACCTGCGCGTCCTTGAACCGACGGCGACCGCTGAAGTTGAAGTAGGTCAGCGGATCGCTCGCGTCGGTCACGTGGTCGAGCGCGAACGAGTGGGCGATCTCCTGCGCCGCCGTGGAGCAGATCTCCTCGACGTCGTTGCCCCACACCTTCTGGAAGTCGAACACGAGCGAGTTGGGGATGTACGGCTGGCACGAGAACGGCGAGACGCCGCCGATGCCCGAGCTCATCCCGAGGTCGCCGGGAGCGCCGGCGATCATGATCTCGAAGTGCGGTGCGGGGCTCGGGTTGACGGTCGTGATCTCGACGGCGAACGGCGAGAACACGTCCTGCAGGCAGGCCACGGTCTGCTGCCAGATCGCGTCGCTGGCGGCGAACGGCGTCAGCGTGCGCTGGCCGCTGATGCCCCACGTGCCCTGGAAGCCGGAGCCGTCGATCGAGCTGGTCTGGCCCGAGCGCACCACGCAGCCGTTCGGCTTGCAGTTGTTGAGATAGATCTTGTTCGTGTTGACGGCCGGCAGCACCAGGGCCGGGTCGACGTCGGTCCACACCATCACATCGCGAGGGCGGCTGACGAGCGGCGCAGGCGTGGTGTCTTCCACGATCGAGTCACCCTGCGACGGCGTGACTGTCTCGGTCTCGGCGCTCGCCACCGGGGCGAGGGCGAGGATGGAAGCGGTGGTCACAGCCCACAACATCGGTCGCTTCATGGCCCACGGTTTTAGCCCGCTCGACGGTGTCCAACCTAGCGGAATCGGCTGTCTTGCACTGGGATCTGCGAGGCGCCGAAACTGCAAACGGCCGGCTGCACGAGGCAGTCCGGCCGCTCATCACCAACCCGTGGAAAGTGCTATCGGCGCGTGCGACGGCGCGTGATCAACAGCGCACCGAGCCCGAGGGCGAGGAACGCCACGCCACCCGAGTCGCTGCTGGTGTTGCAGCCGCCACCGCCGCCACCGGCGCCGGGCCAGCACACCCCGGTGTTACCCGACGCGAGGCAGCCAAAGCCGGACGGGCAGGCATCCAGGGCGGGATCGCACATCTCGACGCAGTAGCCGTTGGTGCCGTCGTTGCCGCATTGACCCGACTTGCACTCCTCGTTCTTGGTGCACGTCGAACCGAGACCACCCGTGACGCCTTCGCCGGCGACGCAGCGGCCATCCACGCAGGTATCGGTCTCGCTCGCGCAATCGCCTGGCTTCGTGCACTTCGCGCCGATCACGATCTGGATCGAGGCTTCGGCGGGCGAGTTCCCGACGTCGAAGCCGGTGACCTTGATGGTGTGCATGCCCTGGCCGACCGATGCGGGGGCGTTCCACACCCACGGCGCCTGCGTCAGCGTCGACACGAGCTGGCCGTCGATCCTGAGCTCGGCCTTCGATGCGCCGATGTCGTCCATGATGTCGGCGCGGATCGGGAAGCCCATCGGGACGTTCTCGTTGTTCTTCGGCGAGGTGATCGTGACGGTGGGCGGCGTCGGGGTCGAGCCGCCGAACGTCGCGAGGATCTCCGCGAAGCTGTTCATCGTGCTGCCGCCGCACTGGCACGCGCGCGCGTTGTACTCGCCGCATGCTCCGGCCGAGTTCTGGAACACCTTCCGCGTCGGGCCCGACTGCAGGTAGGTCATCGGGTCCCTGTTGTCGAACTTGTGGTCGAGGCCCCACGAGTGCGCGGTCTCCTGGGCGACGGTCCAGCAGATCTCGTCGACGTTCGGGCCGTAGACCGCCGCGAACGAGTACGAGATCGCGTTCGGGATGTAGCCGCAGCTGAACGGCGACACGCCGCCCACTCCCTGCTGCATCTGCACGTTCTGCGGACTGCCGGCGACGATCGCCATGTGGTAGCTGCCGCTGGTCGGGCGGGTGGTGACGATGTTGACGCCGAACGGCGCGTACGTCGCCTTCACGCAGTTGACGACCTGCGTCCACACCGCGTCGGAGTAGCTCCAGGCCGACACCGTGGACGCCTGATCCGGGATGCTCGAGCGGTTCTGCGTCGCGTCGTCGTTGCCGGGGGTGACCTGGCAGCCGTTCGGTTTGCAGTTGTTCAGGTAGATGACGTTCGAGACCGCCGCGCTGACGCCGTCGCCTGCGAGCGTCGGCAGACCTGGATCGATGAAGCGGTACGTCGCCTGCGGCCGAGCGCCCGGCAGGGCCAGCGGGTTCTGCGGAGCATCGTCGATGTTCGGCTGATTCTCGGCAGTCGCGAGGCCGACCATCCCCATGGTCAGCGCCGCCATCACGGCGAGGGTACGGTTCATGGCTGGCGTTGTAGCCGTCGCGCCGGATCCATCTCTACGGGGTGATGCTGTCTTCCCCTCGCGGCGCCTGAGACGGGCGATGCGCATGGAATGCGGCGCTCGCGTATCGGTAGATCTCTGGAAGATCGTTGGAATAACGCCGCGTCAGAACAGGGCCGACGCGACGATGAACGCGACGTACGCGAGGACCAGGATCGCCCCTTCCACCCGGGAGATCTTGCGGGATCCACGCATCATCAGGACCCCGAGCAGGGTGATCGCCACGAGGCCCACCAGCTCGACCACGTGCATCCGTTCGCCGACGTGGATCGGCTGGAGATACGCGGTGATGCCGAGCACGAGGAACACGTTCAGGAGGTTCGAGCCGATCACCGAGCCGATCGCGATCGCCGAGTGGCCGCGCGCCGCGGCGACCATCGAGCCGATCAGCTCGGGCAGCGCGCAGCCGAGCGAGATCACGGTCAGGCCCAGCATGCGCTCCGACATGCCGACCTCGCCGGCGAGGCCGCGGCCGCCGCGCACGAACAGGTCCGAGCCAGCGACCAGGAGGAGGAGGCCGAGCAGGGTCATGAGCGCGGCGCCGGCCCGCGATGCGCGCGGTCGTGCCTTGCCTCCCATCGAGGCGCCGCTCTCCTCGCTGCGACGGGCCTCCATCTCGAGCTCGTCCTCGGGATCGAGCTGCGCAGACACGGTGAGCGTGACGATGGTGAACAGGACGGCGCAGGCGATCAGGATGCCGCCCTCGAGCTTCGAGAGCACGCCGTTGCGGAGCAGCAGCGGGACGGCGATCGCGGAGCCGAGCAGCACGGGGACTTCGCGGCGGATGATCCGGCCGTCGATCGTGGGCGGGGAGATCAGGGCCGTGAGGCCGAGGATCAACGAGATGTTCGCGGCGCACGAGCCGATCACGGTGCCGAGCGCGATCGGCTGGTGATGGGTCAGGGCGGTCTTCGTTGCGATCGCGAGCTCGGGTGCGGACGCGCCATACGCCACGACCGTGAGCCCGACGACGAGCGGCTTGACGCCGAACGCGCGCGCGACCTGTGCCGAGCCGCGGATCAGCCACTCGGCACCCCAATAGAGAATTGCGATCCCCAGGACGACCTGGACGATATTGAGGATCGGGGTCAGGTCCGCGAGTGTAACCCTACTCGCCGAACTTGTAGCCTCGCCCGGCGCCGGTCCGAGCGAGGAATCGCGCGTGGTGGTTGAGCTCGTCGAGCCGCTTGATGTCGCTCGAGTCGTACAGGCCGCGGATGTGGAGGTCGCCGTCGACCAGCACGAAGTAGCCGTTGTGCGAGATCGCGGGTGCGCCCGACGGTGTGAGGCCCTCGTTCAGCATCGAGTTCATGAACGGGCCCTCGACGAGGGCGCGGACCTTGTCGACCGGGCCGGTGAGGAATCGCCACTTGTCGGGGCGGGCGTTGAACCGTTGCGCGTACGCCGCGAGCTTCTCGGGCGTGTCGTACGCGGGGTCGACCGTGATCGAGACGATCTTGATGGCCTCGGCGCGGCGGTCGAGGATCCGCTCCTGCAGCTTCTCCATGCGCGCCGAGACGACCGGGCAGATCGTGTCGCAGCGCGTGAACACGAAGTCGATGATCGTGGGGTGACCGCGCAGCGCCTCCTCGGTGAACTCGTGGCCGCGCTCGTCGGTCAGCGTGAAGGCCGGCACCGCGCCGTAGTCTTCGAGCTGGGGCTCGCCACCGCGGCACCAGAAGATCGGGATGCTGACACCGGCGGCGATCACGAGGAACACCGCGAGGCACGCGAGCAGCAGCTTTCTGCCGGAGACGGCCACGGCGGGACCCTGGCAGATCCGGCCGCGGATTGCACCCGCTGCCAGGTGCGGCATCGTGGCGCGCCAGGGCACACGGCGCGACGTGGATGTGGCGCCAGGACGGCCGACCGCGCCCAGCGCTGCGTGCGGCGCCTAGACGCCGCGCATGCGCGATGCCAGAAAGTGCTTGCGCAGCTCGGGGTCGCGCAGCTTCTGTGCCTTCGCCTCGACCTCGGAGGCGGCGCGGTTCGCCGCGGCGCGTGCCTCGGTGGTGCGGCCGGCGGCGGCGAGGACCTCGGCGCGCCAGCGGTGGACGTGCTCGGCGCCCTCGGGCCGCGCGCCCTCGAGGAGCTGGACGGCCTCGTCGACGGCGGCGATCGCCTCGTCGTGGCGCGACATCCGCGACAGCGCGAGGGCCTGGAACGTGAGGCCGTAGATGATGCCGACGAGCATGGGCATCTTGCGCGCCCACTCCGTGGCCGAGCGCGCCATCTCGAGGGCGGCCTCCGGCGGATCGCCGGCGGTGAGGTGGGCGAGCGCGATGTACTCGAGCGCGCGGACCTCCTGGTAGCGCTCGCGGTTCTCGGTCGCGAGCGAGAGGCCGCGCTCGAACAGCGCGAGAGCGGCGGCCGTATCGCCTTTGAGCATCTTGGTCTGGCCCCACGACACGGCGGCATCGGCAGCGGCGGACAGATCGCCGGTCTGCTGCGCGATCTTGAGCGCCTTGCCGAGATAGCTCTCGGCCTTGTCGACGTCGCCGAGGTCCGAGTAGCACTGCCCGATGTTGCCGAGCTTGAGCGCGATGCTCGATCGATCGCCGAGGGCCTGGTCGATCTTGAGCGCGCTCTTGTAGTGCGCGAGCGCTTCCTCGTACTCGCCGAGCGCGGCGAACACGATGCCCATGTTGTTGAGTGCGCGCGCCTCGTGCCGCGACATGCCGACCGCGCGATAGATGACCAGCGCCTCGGCGTAGCTCTCGATCGCCTGCTCGAGTCGCCCGATGTTCCACAACGTGGTGCCGCGCTGGTTGAGGATCGTGGCGCGCGAGATCAGGACCTGCGTCGATGGCCTACCGGCTTCGGTTCCGCCCGCGGAGCCCGCGGCGTCGCACAGCGCGAGCGCCTGATCGGCGAGGCGGAGGGACTCCTCGGCATTGCCGACGAGGCGCGAGATCGCGGAGCGCAGGCGGAGCGCCTCGGCCTCGAGGAGCGGATCCTTCGCGTCGCGCGCGTACTGCAGGGCAGGGGCCGCAGCGCGGAGGGCCGCGGGGGCCTTGCCGATGTCGATGTAGAACTGTGCGAGGGCGCAGTGCGCGATCGCGAGCTTCGCCGGATCGGCGGTGCCCTCGGCTTCCTTGCGCAGCGCGTGGAGCTCGCGGAGCTGCTGGGGGCGCTTCGCGAGGCGGCGCAGGATCTCCTCGCGGAGCCGGTGCGCGGTGAACCGGCGATCGTGATCGATCGCGGTGAGGAGCTTGAGCGCGCGCGTGAGCTGGCGGAAGGCATCGGCGTTGCCGCCGAGATCCACGGCGTGGGTGGCGGCGCGCAGGTAGCGCTCCGCCGCCGCGCTGTCGTCGCCGGCGAGCTCCAGGTGGCGCGCGATCAGCGCGTCGTCCTGACCCTGGCGATAGCCCACGGCGCCCGCGATGCGCGCGGCGACGGCGCGGTGCATCTGCACGCGCGCCTCGTGTGGGATCAGGCTGTAGGCGACCGTCATCGTCATGTCGTTCTTGAACTTGTACTCGCCCCCGACCTGGAGCGCCCCCGGCTCCGCGGGGCCCGCGAGGGCGACCGGCGACAGCAGGCCGCGGCGGACCAGCTCGTCCAGCTCGAGGCGCACCGGGTGGCCGAGCAGCTGCGCGAGCTGTGCGGCGGAGATGTGGCGCCCGAGCACCGCGGCATGGACGATCACGTCGCGCTCGCCCTGCGGCAACGCATCGATGCGCGTGAGGATCAGGTCCTCGACGGTCGACGGGACGTGGATCGGAGCGTCGCGCTTGACCCAGCGCAGCTGGCCCGGGTGCTCGCCGTCGTCGGCGTCGGCGACCACGATGCCCCGCTCGAGCAGCGTGTCGAGCAGCTCCTGGATGAAGAACACGTTCCCGCCCGCGCGCGACACGATCTGATCGACGAGGTCATCGATGTCGTGACCCGGCACGAACCGCTCGGCGATCAGTTCCTTGCGCGCCGCCTCGGGAAGCTCGTCGAGCACGACCAGCTCGGTACCGAGCTCCTTCGCGAGCTTGAGGATGCGCGGCTCGGGGCGGCTCGTCATCAGGCCGAAGATCGGTCGCGGCGTATCGACCTTGAGCAGCGCCGCGAACAGCTCCTGGCTGTCTTGATCGGTCCAGTGGATGTCCTCGCCGACGAGGATGATCGGCTTGTCGCCTTCGAGCTTCTGCTCGATCCGATTGAGCATCCGGATCAGCGTCTGCCGGCGCGTATCGGCGTCCATCTCCGCGGCCGGCGCCGCGCTCCGCGCG